>CANQGB010000015.1 GCA_947600335.1 uncultured Bacilli bacterium
AAGGAAATGATAATATACTAGTCAGTGTGTAAATACAAAATCTCTCTTGTAACTGACTATATATATCATACAAGGTATATATGAAAAATGGTGAAATATATTATATAAATTTTAGTGGTCATAAAGGTTCAGAAATAAACAAAATTCATTTAGGTATAATATTTACTATTCCTAAAGTTAATAATATGTTATTCTGCATTCCCCTTACAAGTCCAAAAGAAAAGCATTTTAAAAATTTACAAGCGTTTAATAATCGTAACCATAACGAATTAAAATATCAAAACTTAATATATATAGACAAAACCGATTCTATTGCTTTGTTAGACCAAATGCGAACTATATCGACTCAAAGATTAATAAAATCATACAACGTTATTTTAGATATTAAAAACATAGATTTAATAATTACTAAGGTTAATAAATACATTAAAAACATTATGAAAAATTGATGTATTAGAAATAAAATTATTATAATATATGAAAATATATTGTGTTCTTCTACTCTTTTTATAGTTTCACATAAAAAAATACTATGGTATTTAATTATCATAGTATTATTTTTTTTCTAATTTTCGTATCTTTTGGTCATGCAAATATTTAAATTCTTCTTCATCCGCATCACATCGTAAATAACAAGCTTTTTGCTTATACCAATCATAAGCCTGAACCTTTTGTTCCGTCCAAGCATCTATAAAGTAAGCTTCTTCGCCAAATAAATCTTTATATTTTTCGGCTTTTTGTTCTAACATTTCACTTTGTTTAAATAAGTACCAAGCTCTTAATGAATGAAAACTATTCATATTATTTTTTTCTCGCATTACTTTTTCTAAATATTCTTTAACATAACTAGGTCTTGAAACTCTTTTAACAGCCTCTTCTTCATAAATAACTTCCGGTACTTCAATATTTAACAATAACTCTAACCATGCCGCGACAATATGACGATGACAAAATTCAGTATTGTTTTCATAACACAAAAGTGTATAACCATTTAAATCTTGTAAAATATCAGTTGGATCTAATTTTTTTAAAACCAATTGATAATATCGTTCTATATAATAGTAAATATTTTCCTCATCCAAAACTTTTCCTAAATTATCATGCCAAACTTGCCAAAATTATTTTTTCGGAGCCAAATTTTTAAAACTTTTACCTTGATATCCAGCTTGCTTTCCTTTATCACCAGAAATCGAGCAAATTCTATAATGTTTCTCTTGCATAATTTGACCATTTTTATAATCACTTGTATATATCATTACCCAAAACCTCCAACTTTCTTTTATATTATATCATCTCATCTTTTATTATTTCAACTTATTTAGTATCTTTATCCTTAACTTTAATAACTGTATAATTTTTAAAATCTAAACTAGCAATAAATTTTTTATAATCAGCATAATTTAAATTATCCAATTCTTTTATCTCGATTAACTCCGGTAAATCATAACCATCTATATTGTTAACAAAAACTCTACTATACCCAAAAGAAGTTCTATCCATACAAATAATGTTAGTTTTACTTTGTTTCAAAACTAAATTAAAACAATCCTCATCAAAATTAAAACCTTTCTTAAATAAATCTTGAACTCTTTTGATAAATTCTGAACCATTATTCACATAGGCACATATTTCCAAGATAGCAAATCCTTGATAATAACTATTATAACAGCCTAAATCACCATCGATTATCTTATCTTCCAGTAACTCTTTATTTAAAGGCGATAACCACGAAAAATTCATTAAGCGAAATAAGTTAATATAATAAGATAAAACATGTGAATATTCTTCTTTAGTATATTTTCGTAAATCAATTTTATAAGCTAAAGTAACTTGTTCTTTACTAATTGGCATAACAATATCTGATGTTAAATTTTTTACTTGCTTCCTCTCTTTTTTCGAAATTATTTCGAAAGGAATTTTTTTAATATCTAATTGCTCATAAATATCTTTTATTTTTTGTAATACTTCTTCTTGATTAAAATTACCATACATAAATAAAATTTCGTTTTGGGGTTGATAGAAAGTTTCAAAACATAACTTTATCGTTTCATAATCAAAATTTTTAACATCTTCTTCCTGACCTAAACCGTTTCTATAACTATAATTGTTAAATAAGTTCTCATATATAGTATCACCTATTCTTCGCCCCACATTATCATTATGCATACTAATCTCTCGATAAATAGGCTCCTTTATTTTTGCCATATCTTCTTTCGTAGCAGAAAAACAAGCTAAACTTTTGATTAAATTTTCTAGTGCATAATTAACATCACTCGTAGTTATCACATAATATTCGGTAGTAAATCTTCTAGTCACCGCATTAGTTTTCATATACCTATTACCATATATTTCGCGATTATTACCCACCGCATTTTTTTCATACATCGTATGTTCAATCAAATGAGCCATCCCATCATTTAAATGATACTCCACTCCATTGCTTTTAAAATCACTAATTGCTCCACCATATTTAACAATAAAATCAACTACCACCGTATGTTTCTTATCATCGGGACATAAATAAATATTTAAACCATTATCTAAAGTTTCATGAATTATATTAGTCATTGCCTACTCCTTCTAAAAAATATATCGTGTCTAATTGTAAATCTTTAACAAAAGCACATAACTCCTCAGCTTTTAATTGTACTAAAGCTTTATGAGTTTCCTCGGCACTTTTAAATTGATTCAAGCAAGCATTACTAAAATCATTATACATACTTGTTAAACTATCTTTATCTATTTCCAGTCCAACTTTATCATACTGAACTATCTTCACCAGAGCTTCTTTAACATAATCAACATCTTGTAGTTTTAACATAATATCCTTAATTGTCACGATAGTTAAATCTTTTTTATCAGCTTTAATCTTAGCATTTATTAATAATAAACCATTATAAACTCTGGTATCAGAACCCGTTGCATAAACTAATTGTTTTTTGTCTCTTAACTCTTCCAATAACAAATGAGTCACCTGACTATTTAAAATCATTTTGATAGCCAATAATTTAATCATATCATCGCTTTGGTAATTGCTAGCTTTATAAATCATATTGACAATGGATTGTTTAAAATCTTTTTGTTCTTCAACTACTTTTGTTTTATAAAATTTAAAAAGATAAAAATAATTATCATCAATTGCATTACTTTCGAATTTATTATAAAAATAATTATTTAAAATTTGTTCCATCTTCTCGCTAACATTACCAAAAACCAGCACTAATGGCCTTTTAGTTTCAATCAGTTCATGATAATAAGCATATAACTCTTCCTTCGTTACTTCCGCAATTTTATCTTTAAATTTATATAAAGGTTTAAAAAAATTATCATCGTCTAATATTTCATTGGTGCGAATATTAGCATAAGAATTAACATTTTTAAAGCCCGCTTCGATACTTAACTTTAACTCATTTTTGGCCTTTGTTAATTCAAACTCATCAAATTCTCCCTCTTTTACATAAGGATGATAAATAGAATCGATTATAAAATCTAAAGTTTTTTGTTCATCGTAATTAAAGTTTTTATCGGGAATCTCTACTTCAAAACATAAACCATAATTGTTTTTAAAATCAAAGCCCCTGACGCTAAAATTTATGACATAGTTATCCCATTTAGCTTTTTCTAATAAAACAGGCATCGGATATTGTTGGGTCTTTTCTAAAATTACTCTTTGTAATAAAGCATTCTTCACAATATGTTCATCTAAAGCTTCTATTGGATAAAAAAATTCTATCACAATTTGATTAAAATTATCGACTCTTTTAATAATCGGTTTATTAGTTATTTCTATCATCAACAACAGCTTCCTTTAAATACATTTTATCAATTAACAACCAAAAATGCCACCCGAAGGTGACACTTTAAAAAGAATAAAAAGGGGTTGACTAGTGTGATACTAGCACCAATTCGCCTTTAAGTGAATTGGTAACATTTATTATAGTTATTTTTTTAATTTTTGCAAGCATTCAATGTAAAATTATGTAAACTTTTAAGCAATTTTTTTAATGGTGATGATGAGCCGTTTTCTTGCCTTCCATATCGCACTCGAGGTTATGACAATTTTCTTCGGATTTTTCAATTTCAATGGTCACATGATTTATTCCCTGCTTGCTTAGTTCTTTTCTAATTTGTTTTTTAATTAAGACATCATCTTGATTCGTAACGACATGCATAGTACAACAATTATTTACCCCATCCAAACTCCATATATGAATATGATGCACATCCAAAACATTGGCAATAGCTAAAATTTTTTCCTTAATCTCGGGCAAATAAATATTATCGGGAACTTTCTCTAAAAATAAATCCAAGATTGTTTTTAAATTTTTCACGGCACAAGTAAAAATAAAAATTGCTACCCCAATGCTCATTAAAGAATCGACAAAATACCAATTAGTAAAACGCATAATCACGGCTCCCACTAACACGACAATCCAACCTAAAACATCTTCTAGCATATGTAAATTGACAGCTTTTTGATTTAAAGAAGAACCATCCTTGGTAAAATAGGCCGCTAGAAAATTAACCAACACACCAAAAATAGCTAACAAAATCATGCCATGATAATTAATAACCACGGGAAAAAACAATCTTTTTAAAGCTTCATAAACTACAAAAATCGAACCCATAATCAAAACACAAGTCGTAATACATGCTCCCAAAATCGAATATCTTAAATAACCATAAGTATATGAATCATTGGCTTTACTCTTACTTTTCTTCTCTAAAATATAGGAAATTGCAATACTTAAACAATCGGAAAAATCATGAATCGCATCCGATAAAATGGCAATACTCCCAATAACCATCCCACCAACTAATTCAACAATTGAAAAAAAGGCATTTAACAAAAAAGCTACCAAAATATTTTTATGCGTTTTCAAACAGACCACCTCTAACTAATTATACACTCATTAATTTTAAATTAAAACTAATAAATAATCGAAAAATAGTCATACTAAAAATGGTGAATAATTATGAAATTGGAAAAATATAATACAGAATTATTTAAATTCATAGAAAATGCTACTTGTTCTTTTACGGGCGTTAAAACTATCAAAAATATCTTATTAGAACATAACTTTATTGAATTAGAAGAAAACGAAACTTGGAATTTAAAAAGCCATAATCGTTACTTTGTTACTCGTAATGATGCTTCCTTAATTGCCTTTACCCTTGGCGAAAATGATAGTTTTAATATTACTTGTACTCACATTGATACTCCCTCTTTTATGATTAAACCGAAAAATACTATTTATGAAAAAAATTATTTAAAACTAAATGTTATTCCTTATGGTGGTCTCCTAAACTATGGTTGGCTCGATGAAGCCTTATCTATTGCTGGGCGCATTATCATCAAAAAAGATAAAACTTATTATAAAGAAATTGTCGACTTTAAAAAGCCCCTTCTCTGTATTCCCAGTGTAGCCATTCATCAAAACAGTAATGCCAATGATAATCTAAAACTGAATGCTCAAGTTGATATGCTCCCAATTATTTCGCTAAAAGATACCCAAGACCCTTTAAAAGATTTAATTAAGAAAGAATTAAAAATTACCAAAAATGAAGAAATATGTGATTACGATTTATTTTTATATTCCACCAGTAAACCTCAATATTTTGGTTTAGAAAATGAATTTATTATCTCGCCCCGAATAGATGATTTAACTTGTACTCACAGTGCTTTAAAAGCTTTTCTCGCTGCTAAAACTAACCAAAACAACAATCTTTTCTGTGCTTTCAATAGTGAAGAAATTGGTTCCTTAACAACTGAAGGGGCTGATTCATCCTTTTTGATGGACATTTTAAAACGCATCTCCGCTTTCTTAGAAAAAGATATTTCCCAACTTATTAGTAATTCTACAATTTTAAGTGCGGATAATACCCATGCTACTCATCCAAATCATCCTGGTAATAGTGATATCAATAATGAAGCCTTACTTAACCAAGGTGTAGTTATCTCCAAAGATATCTCCTCTACTACCAACAGTGTTACTTCATCGATATTTAAAGGTCTATGTGAACAAGCTAAAGTTCCCTATCAAGACTTTGTTACAAAAAACGATTTAACATCTGGTAGTACTTTATCAGGCATTAGTTTAAGACATGTTAGTATTGATTCCATAGACATAGGTTTATGTGAACTAGCTATGCATGGGGCAAAAGAAATAATCGGGTCCCTAGATAGTTATTATCTCTATCAAGCTTTTAAAAAATTCTACGAAATCAACATTATAAAAGAAAAAGACCGCATTAACTTAGAATGATACCCTACATCATTCTTTTTATAAATTGCCAAAATATAGTAAATATGATAATATTTTGACTGTAAAGAGGTTTAGCTATGAAACGAAAAGAAATCAAACAAAAAGCTAAAAAATGTTTAACCAAAAACTATATCAAATGCTTCGTTACTAGTATTTTTATTTCTATTTTAATTGGTAGTCTTACTTTTACTCCCCTTTTTCCGCGAACTATCTCTTTTATTAATAGTCATATCAACATTTCCAATAACTCCTCGATAGTTTTAGAATTTGTCGAAGACTTTTATAATACTGACTTGCATTTAGATGAATATAAACCAACTCGTGGAATACTAGCCGGAATTTTTAATAATATCACGGCTTCCAAAAGTTTTGTCTTTGGCTTATTAAATTCTTTAAATCAATTTATCTTTCACGACCATCTCATGGCTAGTGTCATAATTCTTCTGGGCGCTATTTTAAGTTTTGGATACTGGTTCTTTATTCGTAATGTCTTAATTGTCGGTGAAAAGCGTTTCTTCTTAGAAAATGTTTATCATCCCAAAACCACTTTCAATCGTACCCTTTTACCTTATAAAGTAAAAAAAGCCTTCAATGTCGCTTTAGGTATGTTTCGGAAATCTTTCTTTGAATTACTCTGGGCTTTTACGATTATTGGTGGTTTCATCAAACATTATGCTTATCTTTTAATACCCTATATTTTAGCTGAAAATCCTGATATTAAACCCAAAGAAGCCATGGAGTTATCAGAAAAAATTATGCAAAATCATAAATTAGAATTATTTAAATTTGATTTATCTTTTATTGGTTGGCATATCTTAAACTTATTTACTTTTAACCTTCTAAATATCTTTTTCATTATGCCTTATCAAAAATGTTGTTTAGCTAATATTTATCTTAATTACAAAAAAGAACATTCAATAGCTTTATTAAACGATACTTATTTAGAAATACCTAGTGCTAAATATCCCAGTGATAAATTTCTGTATAAAGAGGCCGAATCGCGAAAATGGTTAACTACTGATTATCAAAAAGATTATAGTTTAACTTCCTATATTTTATTATTCTTTAGTACTGCCATCATTGGTTGTATCTGGGAAACTAGTTTTCATTTATTTCGTTATGGTTCTTTTGTTAAACGCGGAGTTTTAAATGGCCCTTGGTTACCCATATATGGTTGGGGCTTAATTGCCTTATTATTTATCTTAAAAAAATATCGTGATAAACCAGTTGCCACTTTTCTTTTATCGATGATTATCTGCGGTCTCATCGAATATTTCACCTCTTGTTATTTAGAATACTTTAAACATGCTCGTTGGTGGGACTATGATGGCTATTTTCTAAATATTCATGGGCGTGTTTGTTTGGAAGGCCTTTTAGCTTTTGGCATAGCCGGCTGTGCCTTCATCTATTTTGGTGCCCCACTGTTAGATAATTTATTTTCCAAAATAAATAAAAAGATCAAAACAATCTTATGCATTGTTTTAATCCTTTCATATGTTGGCGATTCTATTTATTCCATCAATCATCCCAATATGGGAGTTGGTGTAAATACCAGTGTTCCATCTTAAATAGAATATCTACACTTAATTTTTTTATTAATCCCATTAGTATAATCTCCAATAGATTATCTAATGTTTTTTTAGCATTCGGTCAATCCATTTTAAATTATAAGCAAAATCTTTTTTTACTTTTCATTATAAACATTCCATTTATCATTTATTATTTCATCGTTCACAATCCATTTATCTTTTACATTCGCATTATCAACATTACCTTTAGAAGCCCTATTTATATTATTATAATTCATAAATTCTGTAAATTTTTCTTCGATTAAATTCATCAATTTATGATTCGAACAATTTAATAAAATATTAATACCATCCTCACTAGATAAACTAATTTTACCATATTTGCAAACTGGAATTTGTCTATTATCATTAAATCTTTTATCAGGCCCACCACTTTTGTTTACATACCTCCAAGTATGCCCAACTATTTCAGCATCTTTTGGAACCGATTCTGATTCTACAAAATTGACTATGTCAAATCTTGTCCTAATATCATTATAATTTCTACATCCAACTTTAAAAGTTTTAAACATTAACATTCTATCTGGAGTAAAATATATTTTTTCTGATCTTAATTTTAAACAAAATACATCTATATTATATGAAATATACCATGGCATCTTTTTAGTAATTGACACCACATGTCTTGTTATATTATTTCCCGCACCAGCATTATATTTCACATTATAAACTTTTGTCGAAGAACCAATCTGCCAAAGTTTTTTATTTTGTTGTAATAATTGTAAAAATTCATTTAATATTTCATATCTTTTTTGATTAACATCATCCATTTCATAAGTTAATTTTACTTTCCATTTACCTGCAATTAACAATTTAAGAATTATTCCAATTGGCATAAAGTAGATTGAAAACAAACATATATTAGCAATCATATTAATTTTTCTTACTTTACTAATTCGTTTTAAAATTTCCTCACCTTTTCCCATATTAGAAATATTACTATTTTGGTAATATGTTGTATCTCCAGTATATAGTTTGGTATTTTCATCATATGAAATATTATCATTAAAAAAATTATAACCAATTCCAGATTTATTTAAATTAATTTTAAAACCTCCATCCGGATATCTCCAGCCCATATATTATTCACCAACTTTACTATTTAACTTTTCAATATAATTATTAATTTTTCTTATCTCTAAATCAGGATTTTTCCACCAATTTGTACTCCATATTCGATAAATTTTCCAACCTCTTGATTCTAAATATTTTTGTCTATGATAATCCCTTTCTCTTGCATATTTCGAACTATGATATAATCTACCATCACATTCAATTCCTAAAAGATTCTTCTCCCCATCTCTGCTTTTTACCACTAAATCAATTTTATAACCCCCAACCCCATATTGTGTTTCTACATTATATCCTTGTTCAATTAACTTATCACATACTTCTTCTTCAAAAACACTATCAAATGTTAATTGTTGATTATCAAATTCATTTCTATCTAAAAGTGCTAACAATTGATTTTTAACTAATTCCTTATTACCATCATTTATGGCTTTAACATATTCCAAATAACGTTTAAATAATTTAGGCCCATCATTTTTCGTATCATCCACAAACAATTCTTCTGGCTCAATAGATGTTACAACATATATTTTTTCTTTGGCTCTTGATATAGCTACATTTAACCTATTTTCACCACCATCTTGATTTAACCATCCAAAATTAATTGCTACTCGACCAGTTTCATTTTTAGCATAACCAATACAAAAAATAATAATATCTCGTTCATCACCTTGAACCGTTTCTATATTTTTTACAAAGAAGCTAATATTTTCTCCATTTAAAAATCTATTTTCCTCAGCTAACATTTGTGTAGCAAATTTTGAATCCAGCATTTTTTCTTTTTCAATTAAATCTTCTATCAAATTCATTTGTGAAGAATTAAATGTTATAACTCCAATTGTTTCATTATTTTTTCTGGTATTTAAGATATTTTTAACCAACTTAACAACTTCTCTAGCCTCTTGTTCATTCTTTTTATCAATCCATAAACCATTCTCCACTTTTATTCTTTCAATTGGTTTTTCTTCTGTTTTTTCCGCTAAAGAAGTAACCATTAATTTTCCATTATAAAAAGCATAGTTTGAAAAAGCAATTAATTCTTCATACTTAGATCTATAATGATAATTCAACATTGTATGTTTATATTTATATCTTGCTGCATCTAATAAACTCTCATATTCCAAAAAGCCATCTGATATCTCTTCTTCATCTATTTCATCTAATATTCGGCCTTGACCAAGACTTGATGGTTTTAGTTGCTTTTGATCGCCAGCAACTATAACTTTTTTAGCTCGATAAATGGCTGGAATTGATTTTTCCACATATAATTGTGAAGCTTCATCAAAAATAACCATATCAAAAAGATTCTTCTCAAAAGGCATTATATCAGAAACAACCTCGGGTGTCATTAACCATATTTTTATTGAATCCAGCATTTCTAATTTGTACTTAGACATAAACTTATTAATGGCCATTTTCCTTTTTCTATTACACATTTCTTCAATTTTATTTAATTTATTATTGCCATTTAAATTAGTTACATCTTTTAATAATTGATTAAAAGCTAATTTCTTAGTTAAATCCTTCTTTTCAATTATATTTTTTCTGATATCATTTCGAATATTATCAAAATTGCTTATATAATTTGTTACATTTACATTATTTTTTTCAAATTCACAAATAACATTAAATAAAATCGTATTATATATTCGATTATTAGATTCTTTAAAAGATAATCCCAAATTTTTTTTAACCTTTTCAATTAATTTTACATATTCTTTTTCATAATAAGTCAATTTGTCATATAAAAACTTATTAGCCATAAACACTTGATATGAAGGCAAAAAGCTTTTTAAAAAAGCAATACTACCTACCAGTTGCTTAGCCAAGGCATTACTATTTTCTAAAAAATAATTACTAATTATATCATTTAACATTGCTTTTAATTTACTTTTTTCCAGCATTTTTTTATAAAATGGCATATTATTATAATCATTTAAGAATATTTCTAAATCATTTACTTTTTTAACTAATTCGATTATTTCAATCTCAACTAAATTTGGCTTAATTAGTGCCACAATTTCATTAATATTTATAATATTTAAATAATTATCTATGCATAAAGCAGTATCTTCTTCCTTAAATAAATCTTTTGTCTTTGTCAAAACTGGATATGTTAAATTTTTAATATTATCTGTTAAAATTTGATTAATAAAATTATAGGCATCGATTTCCGTTTGGTCAGCAATATTTATTCTTTTACAAACATTATAAATATTATACATACTTGTTCCAAAATCATTTATTCCATAAACTTTTTGTGCGATAATATCTAAACAATTTAAATCATAATCAATTGTAGCAATTCTATTTTTAATCAATTCAATTGCTTGAGCTTTTAAATTATCAAAACTATATAATAATTCATAGTTATTATTCATCGTATCTATAATCGAATTTAACTGTTCATAAAACGTTGTTTTATTTTCGACATCATCAATTAATATCGAAAATTTAGATAAATTTCCTAATCTTGAATAAATTACATCTAAAGCAGTTTTCTTTTCTGATACCATCAAAACTTTTTTTCCTTGCAATATACATTGAGAAATAATACTTGTTATCGTTTGCGATTTTCCTGTTCCCGGAGGACCTTGAACAACTATAGAATCGCAGGAGTTTATTTCTTTCAATACTTTTTCTTGTGAAAAATCTAGCTCATTAATATAATTGATTTCGCTTTCAATAGTTTTTAAAGGTTGGTTTTTTTCTTCATACTCATCATATTGGACATCAAAATTTCCAAGATTGCTTTCTATTCCCCAAAGAAGTTCTTTTATTAATTTCGTTACATCATTATCTTGAATCATTTTATGAAAATCTTCATACATAGATGTTACATACATTGAATATATTCCTAAAACCATATATTTTTTGATTTCTAATTCTCCGTTTTTATAATTTGGAAATTCTCCAACCCTATTTTCTAAGAATTTTTCTAAATTACAATCACTATATTGAATATAAAAATTATTATCTTTATAAAATTTAAGCATATCTTCTATATAATTTTCTTGATTAAATTCTTCAATCGCATTATCTGGCAAAACTTCATTTTTTCCATTAAATTTATTGTTAGCTAAAATAAGATTAGTATTATACAAAATATCCCTTGAAAAGTCATTTTTCAAAACAATTTTATCTAAATATCTTTCTAATTTCACCGGAAATAAAATTAATGGTGCTTTTATATTAAAGTTTTCATTTTCCGTTTTACCTTGAACAAAAGGATAAGCAATATATAATTCATAATTACCAGATTCTGTTTCTATCTTAGCAACTTGTCTCATCAATTTTAATATTGCTTTAAATTTATCATCATCAAAGTCTTTTATATCAATAATCCTAAATCCACCTATATCTCTGGTTAAAATAAAATTCTCTAATTCATCAATATTATTAATAAATTTATATAAATCAAAACCATAATCTTTATTTACTTTACCACTATATAACAATCTATTTCTTTTATTTATATTTACTAATCTATTTTCAAGTTTACTCAATATTATTTTTTCATTATCATTTATTTCAACACCTTCAACCGCAGTAAATTTTTTAATTTCAGCTAAAAAATAATTGCCATAATTTTCAATAAAACTATCTCCAATTCCATTGATATTAGCCATATCAGTCAATGTCATTGGTTTATATTTAACAAATAATCTTAAGGCATCATCAGAACATATTGTTGGTTTTCTCCCATTTATTCGATCATAAAATTTCTCTTGTAATATCTGCTTCACACTATATAATTTTTTATATAATTCATAATCTTCTTGACTCATATAAAGTAACTCCTTTAAATACTTATACTAATTTTACCATATATCACTATATTTTTCTTCTATTTTAAAAAAATTTCATAAAAAATACCTTGAAACTTTTATAATTCCAAGGTATCAAAATTTCATCTGGCGTCCTTGGGCAGAATCGAACTGCCGACCTATTGCTTAGGAGGCAATTGCTCTATCCTACTGAGCTACAAGGACATAATCTTATTTTACAATAAAAAAAGCCTTAATAAAAGACCTTTTATTTATGAAGTGTTATCATATTAAAAATAAAAATCATGTAAATTCCTAACTTTAAGCCCACTTTATACCTTTGCATTTCATATAAAGCAACAACCTTATCGACAATAGTTAAACAAACACTCTCTTTATACTTAGGTAAAGTCTTAGTTGTTGGAAACATATGAGATTCAATCATATTTTTTTGCATTTCATTTAATTCAAAATACTTAATAGCATTTAAATAAGCAAGCTTAGGATGTTCTTTAAAACACTCTTTCGGATTTTTATCTTCTAATTGATAATCAAAATAAAAATCATGTAATAAAGCCGCTCTTGTTGCTTCAATATAATTTAAATGTAATTTTTTAGTTACTTTGTAAACATTTTTCGCTACTCGATAAGAGTGACCATATCGTGAAATTCCATGATGTAATTCATGGTCTAATTCTCGGAAATCTATATTAGAATCAATATCTGCAATAATTGCTTCAAACTCTTCTAATTCATTTACTTTTATCATAATGCATCCCCTCGGACTATCAAATTATAACATATAACTTATCAAAACGAAACTATTAAATTATATGCGACTAGTTTATTATTAATTAAATTTATAAATTTTACGGGCTACTTTATACCCAGTTAAACTTATATAATTACCTAGTTTAGTTGGTAAATAAGTAAAACCGGCTAATCTAAAATATTTTAATTTTTTATAAAGTTTGCTATTAGAATCTTTAACATAGTTCCATAATTCTTCTCTTTTATTAATTGATTCTTCATCTTTAGCCATTAATAAATATATTGAAGAAATAGTCATCATCATCGAAATCATATTTAACATATATTTATATAACTTATAAGATTTTTCTTTAATTAATTCTAGATCATAATAAGTAGCAATAATTTTAGTTACCTTTATTTGTTGGTCTACCCTTTTTATCATATTTTGTTCATTTACTGATTGGTCTTCTCTCCCAATAAAATATTGATATAAGTCTAAATCTAAATAACAAATATCCTTTACATAAGGTAATGGTACATAAGCTACAATGTTATCCACATAAAATGTATGTTCCGGTAAAACTAAATTACATTCTCTTAAAATACTAGTTTTATAAACTAAAGCATGCATTATTAAATATTGACTAGTTTTAAAACTACCTATATCATTCCATGAAACAATTTGTTCATTAGGAAAAACATTTCGAAAATTCATTACTTTTTTACTATTATCATTTAAGTGATTATAAACATAATTGGCAACATACATATCCACATTTTCTTTTTTCTTATCATGTTCTTTTATAACTTTAATTAGTTTTTTTAAAGCATAAGTATCCAACCAATCATCACTATCAACTACTTTAAAATACTTACCCGTTGCTGCCTTTAAACCAGCATTTACGCCACTTCCATGACCACCATTTTCTTTATCAATTATTTTAATAGTATCCGGATATTGTTTTTGATAACCTTTGGCTATTTTTAAAGTATTGTCTTTACTTCCATCATTGACAACAATTACTTCAATCTCTTTACTATTAATTAAAAGCGAATCAAGACAACGAGCCAAATAACTTTCAGAATTATAACAAGGAATTATAAAGGATATTAATTTCATTCCATCTACACCTCTACTTTAGTATTGTATCATAAAATTCCCCAGTTTACAAAAAGTTAAAATATGGTATAATTTATTTATGCCCCTGTGGCGGAATTGGTAGACGCGCTGGACTCAAAATCCAGTAGTAGTGATACTGTGCCGGTTCGAGTCCGGCCAGAGGCACCAGATTGATACCAAACTCGAACTATAAAAGTCCGAGTTTTTTAAATGGTCGAATTCATGATATAATAATATTACAAACAGGAGGGATAATATGAGTTTTAATAGAATTATGGCAAATATGATGGCCAGTAATGGTGTAAAAATAATTTGTGGAGAAATTATTGGAAATATTGAGCCATATATTGAATGGATAAAATGATTATCATATCTACCAGAATTTCAAAGAGTGAGAATACAAGAATTAAATTCTAAAATAGTAGAAGAATTGACTTTAGAAGATTTAGATGAGATAAGAGCTTATAAAAGTCAAATTAGAATGTTAGATCTATTTAAAATATATGGCACAAGTGAGATTTCTAAAAAAGAATATATAGAAATTTATGATTTTATGGTAAATCAATCTATAGATGAATTAATGCTTAACAAGTTAACTTCAGAAGAACTTAGATATGCAAAAGATCAAATACAATATTTTAGTCAAATTCCAAATGAAGAATTAAGAAAAAAAGTAAATGAGGAACAAAAAGCTGATAATTATGAAAAACTGTCTATGGTGGACTCTTATGTTTTACATATAATATCAAGAGTTGATTTTGCAAGAAATATGACAAAACTTAATCGTGAAATAGAAGCTCAACTTAGAGAAAATGATGCTATGAGACAAAGAAGCTTATATTTTTCTTCTAATCCCTATATAAAAAAATAATTTTATATATAGTTAATGGTTTATTACTAACTATTTATTTTGTTCAAAAGTTGTTGTCCCCTTCTCTTAAGAAACCAAATAGATAATAAACCCAAAGTTTGTCGAGCATAACAAAAGACAACTTGTCAAAAAGTCGTTTTTATGTTACTATGAATATGTCAAGGAAACTTGCATAAAATAAAAAAGGATACATTTGATTGCGAGAATCAGATGTTATCCCTTATTGGATTTCATCTGAAATCAACGATTGTTGAAATCAGATGTTTTTATTATTTAAATAGTAAGGTGATTATTATAAAGAATAATAGTAGGATTATAATAAATTGAGAAATTTCTCTTTTTGTCATAAAGAACCGCCACCTTTCTCTTATCTTATGATAATTGAAAGGGAAAACACCTGATATATTTCAAATGTATCCATGAGCATTATATCAAACATTTGTTTGTAACACAATAATTTTATATTAATTTTAATATAATAAAAAATTACACTTATAAATACATAACATTACATACTAGGGGGATTTATGGATAAAATAAGAGATATAGATAAATATATAACTACTGTTAAATCAAACAGTAATTTTTTTAAAAGCTATTATTTTCATTCTTTAATTGATTTAAATTTAACTAAACTAGATTATATTTTACAATATGGAATACTATCTAAAAATTTAATTGAGCAAAAAGGTTTAACTAGTCTTTATACTCATAATAGTCAAGATTTTGATTCTAAAAACGGCAATAATTATATATCTTTAACCCAATACCCAAATAATTGTGAATTTTCTCCCCTATTTGAATCGTTCTCCCTTCATACATTGACTAGTTTATCTTTAATGGTTAATAAGTCTATAAATGTTAAAAATCGTGGCGAAAGAGAAACCTTTTTTGATGATGAAGTATTTTGTTTAAATTCCATCCCACCTTCAAATTTAGAAGGCATTATTCTTCCAGAACACCTATCTACATTACCTATCAACCAAGTTAATTGTTTACCCAATGACCTTTCTTGTTACACTAAATCTTATCTAAATCATTGGATAAATTGTATGCAAAGATATTTTAATGTAAAACTATCTAAAGAAGAAATTAGCGAAATCAAAGCAAGTTATGAACAATTATGGAATATATTAAATAGTTACAACGCTCAAAATAGATGGTTAGAAGATGCCATTAAAGTCCAACGCGAGCAATTTGGTAAAGACTTAAAAGACATTCTCGCCAAGATATTACAAAATTTATGGACTCAAAAATTTAATATGCCTAACCCAACATATATAGATATTATCATGAAATTAAATAATAACCAATTGCCTATCTATGAAATAAAAACCAAAAGTTTAAAACGTATAATTTAAACTTTGATTCTTTCGCACATTTTTGATAAATATGTTCGTATTTTTTCAAAAACATACTTACTAATAAATGTTGCCATTATTTTTATACCGTTCTTTGGACATAATTTAACTGAATATTTTTTAATACCTTTCAGTTTTAATTTTTAGTTTCCCAAAATTAGAAATTCTTATTAAATTGGCCAAATTAATATTCTAATTTTAAACTAAATATTATAATATAAAATTAACAAGGAGAAATAATAAAATGATGAATTTATATAATAAATTATTAAATAATAAACAATATATAATCACTGTCCAAGAAATTGAACAAATGAAATTTATTACTGATGGAAAATGGGATTGGGAACATGGACTAGGTCATTATAAGCGAGTTGCAAGTTATGTTGAAAAAATATTAACTCAATTAAATGCTGACAAAAGAACTATTGACTTAGGCATGACATGTGCTCTATTACACGATATAGGGTTAAGTAAAGGCGACAAATTAGACCATGCTCTTGAAAGTAGTAAAATATTTACCAAGTACATTGATAAAAATGATTTCAGTTTAGAAGAAATAGAAATTGTTAGACAAGCTATTTTAGATCATTCTAAAGGAGATAATATTCAATCTTTGATTGGACTTGCATTAGTACTTGCCGATAAATTAGATATTACTTACCATCGAACAATCCATTCTAGTATACAAGATGTGATGAACAAAGAAATCCAAAAAATAAAAAAAGTAGATATCATCATTAATGATAAAGATTTAATTGTTCAATACTTTACTGAACCTGATTTTGATGTTTCAATATTAAAAAACTGGATTAAAGCCATCACTATTCCTCAAAAAGCCGCAAGCTACCTTAATAGAAATTATATTTTGCTTATAAATAATCAAGAATTAATAAATTTAAATGCTGAAAATAAAATAACACCTAGTGATAATGCTATCCAATTTATAACTAAATTACAAAATCAAACAAATTATCTTAAAAACAATGAGGTAAGTTTTAAAGAAAAATTTGGTCTAATTCAAGATTACTCCAAACATCAAGAACAAAAAGATTTAACAAACTATAAATATTTTCTAAATAGTTCAGCATACGATTATTTAAAAGGCTTGGAGCAATCTGATATAAAACAGTTAAAGTTAAGCAAAATTAGCTCTTACCATGATGACTAATAAAAAAATAATTTTAATAATAATCTTAGCAATTTTTTTAGTATTGCTATTCCCTATTCCAAAACATTTAAAAGATGGTGGAACAATCGAATATAATTCCCTAAGCTATAATATCATCAAAGTACATAAATTAGACTCTGAAACTTTATCTGGTTATACCGATGGTTTAATTATAAAGATATTCGGTCACGAAATTTATAACAATGTTTCTTTAAAAGTTGAAAATGAAAAAATTACTAAAGAAATTGATAATCTAAACCTAGAACTAAACATATTAAATGACTGGAATTTTGAAGAACTATCCTTAGAAAATTATAAATACGCAATCAAATTTTATAAAAGTGATAGTGATAATTCTGCCATTTTATATGTCGATAATAGTCCTTTTGGAGTTTGTGGAACTGGTCGAACTATTTCGCAACTTAAATTAAATAATGGTAGTGAAATTAGCATCGGTAGTTATGATAAAGCAACTTGGCGCGATATCACTTTTATAGGTACTAGTAATGTTTTCATTTTAAACTATAATCTAACTAGTGATGAAACTACTGAATTTTTAGATATGTTAAAAACTTGGTCTATCACTCATACCAACTAAAAAATAGATAAAAACTTTTATCTACTTTTTTTATTCCTTCAACTTACTTTCACCAGTTTGATAATCTATCTCAATTCCATCTTGTACATTGTAAACATAAACATTAAATTTTAAACCTTCCCCATTATCTTCTAAAGACATGGCCTCAATATCAACACCACTAGCGATTAGATTTTTATCAATAAAAACTGGGGTAACGCGATATAAAACATGATTATTAGTTTCATTGACATATTTGGCTACTTTATTTTCTAAATCTAACATAACCCCGGTATTCATTTGTCTTGTACAAGTTATTAAATTCTTTTCATTAGCATTTTCACCAGTTAATTGATAGCCAATTAAATGACACCGATTATACAAATATTTGCCATCAACAATATCGTATTTTACCGTATGCCATCCCGTAGGTTTAACACCACCAATGCTTCCTCGTTCTTCTGTAGGCATAGTTTCTTTACCAACTGTCGCTAAAGCAGGACCGCATCTTCCTAATACATCTAAGTTACTATACTCTTCATTAATATTCGTAAAATCTTCGACTGTAAAACGCGGATTGTTATCATTTAAAACAACATATTCTTCTGCACTATAATCTGGAATTTGTTCTAAAATATTCGCAATTTTAGCTTGATATTGAAAACGATTTAAATAATATAAAATATCACTCCGATAATAATACCAAATAACTTGTCCAATTAAGAAAAAAATTAAAATTATTTTAAAAGTATTATTATAATTTTTTCTACGCCTTCTTGCCATTTTAACTAATTTTCGGCTTTCTCATCTTTATAAATAGATGTAAATAAATCTTTATCTTCTTCTCCATCATTTGATTCCAAATCAATTTTTGGTAAATCCTGAATTGAAGCTAACCCAAAATAATCTAAAAAATCACTAGTTGTAGCATATAAATTAGGTCGCCCGGGCATGGTACTTTTACCGGCTTCTTTAAGTAAACCTTTAGCCACTAACCGCCGTAAAACATAAATTGAAGAAATCCCTCGCATCTCATCTATTTCAATTCTCGTGATTGGTTGATTATAAGCTACAATTGCTAAAACCTCCAAAGCGGCCGGAGATAATAAATTATTGCTATTATTCTCTACTAATTTTTGATAATACTCTTTATGTTCTTGTTTAGTTGTTAATTTAAAAGCATCGCCTAAATAACTAATGCGAATTCCTCTTTCTTCAGTATCATAACTGCTCTTTAATTCTTTTAATAAACTCTTCGCTTCTTCTTTATCAACCTCTAAAATTGTACATATTTTATCTAAAGTAATTCCTTCATCACCCACAACAAATAAAATTCCTTCTAATACACCTTTCTTATTCACCAATACTACCTACTTTCTAGACTTATATTTCCAAAATTATTATCTTGTTTTAACACTATTTCTTCATTTTTTGCCATCTGTAAAATAGCCAAGAATGTCACCACAACATTTTCCCGATTTAACTCCGTAAATAACTCTAAAAAATCGACTTTTTTTCGTTGTTTTAAAATTTCTTTAATATTTAAGATTTTATCTTCCACACTTAATTCCCGATGAGTTATTTTCGTATGCAACGGTTTTTGCGAATTAAGTCTTTCTTGATAAGCCAAAAAGGCCGCAACTAAATCATCAATTGAAACATTCGAATCTTTACTAATAGTCTCATCAATATAGGGAGTTAAAGACTCCGGACTTTTCGTATAAAAATTGCTCCTTTTATCCTCTAAATCTTTAAATATATTAGTTACATTTTTATATTTTTCATACTCAATTATGCGATTTTTTAAATCTTCTTCGGAATTTATTCCAAATTCATCCTCATTATTTAATTCTTCATTTTCTTCTTTTAAGCCCAACAACATCTTACTTTTTAAATGAATTAAAGATGTTGCCATAACTAAAAACTCACTGGCAATATCTATATTTAAATTTTGCATTTTTTCTATATAAGCCAAATATTCCTCAATAATTACATTAGTATTAATTTCATAAATGTCCATCTTCGCTGTTTTAACTAAGTGCAATAATAAATCAAGTGGTCCATGAAAATCATTGATATTTACTAAATAATCCATTTTTAGCCATCCTACTTACAGGTATAACCTCTAGCATTCATTTCAAAACTAACCACTTTGGCTAACGTATCAACCGCATAATAATTATCACTAGTTAATTTTGTTATATCAACATTCTTTAAATTTAAACTAGTACTAACTATAAAACCTGTAGCTAATTCATTTAAAGTTGCATTTACTCCGGCAATATTTTGATTTTGACTAACTTGGCTTCGATATAAATTGAGATTGTCTTGATATTTGGTATCCGTATTTGGTACATTGACTAAATCATCTATATTTGTTAACTTTTCCTCCACAAAACTATATGTAATAGTTTGATAATTTTTGGTACAAGTTAAAACATTATTAACTGTTTCTACATAAGGATAACCATCTATTGGAATATTAGTAAAGACTATTTTTTTCACCGCACTTGCTGTCTCAGCTTTAATCTCATAAGTATAATCTTTATAATTATCTCGAGCTATTCCTTCCTTTTTTAAAATAACTCTTTCTAACAAAGTATTATTCTCATTATAAAGTTCTAGAAAATAATTATAGCGATTAAAATAATATCTAACCTCTCCATTATTGGTAATTCTAAAATTAATGGTGTTATCTTTTATTTTGAATTTATCTATTTTTAAAACTGAATCTAAGGTAATAGTTAAATTATCATTTAAATCATAAAAAACTAAATTTTCAGAAGCCCCATCTTGTCCCGGTGTAACATTAGATGAATTGTCTGAATCAACAATAACCTTATCTTTTTTATTAATAAAATTAACAATATTTGGCATAAAGAAAGCTGCAATTAACAAAAAGAGAAAAAATCCTAATACAACAAATGGACCTTTTTCATCATTGGATATCTCGCCAATTTGCGTACTAGCCAATGCTTCTGGATTAATTTTAACATTTTTATAATCAATTTTTTCTTTTTTAGCCATATTGCATTTCTCCAATTCTTACTATATAAGTATACCAAAAAAATCTAAAAAGAAAAAGAAGATTTTGTCTTCTTCATCGATTAAAGAAAGAGGGCTACCAAGAGCCTCCTCCCCCTCCTCCAGAGCCGCCACCAGAAAAGCCACCTCCGGAAGATCCACTACTGCTTCCACCTGAACTACTTGCTGGATTTGAGGACATAGCACTTTGAGCAGATACCATCGTCGTATTCATAAATGTCCCAAAAGCTACAACATCAAATACATTTGGACTATCATACCAACTAGGAGCTTGTAATGCTATTGCTTCAAATTTCTTAATCCATTTATCAGATACCCCTAAAACATATGTATAAGGCAAGATATCATAGAAATAAGTTGGATTTTCCATAACCATAGCTTCTAGTTTGTCTTTTTCAGCTGTTTCTAAGAAATTCTTAAATCCTTTTAATTTGCCTAGTATTTCATTACCATATTTTGTTCTTTTTGGTAAATATTTTATACAAATTATCATGCCTAAAACACATATTAAACCTATGACATATCCTATTAAATATAATGGATCTTGTAGCAATGCAGGTAATACCAAAATAGCCCAAGGCATACCGCCAAAAATTCCACCCCAAACTAATCCAAAAATCTTAGTCACTATAGCTGAATTAACAGGCTTGCGATTAATATAAACCGTTTTAGCACCACTAAATAACATCGCAAACAGTACCGAAAAACCAATACCTGGGAACAATAAAGCCACAATTAAGCTACCCGAATCTCCATAACTAAAAATAGGTGGAATTGTAATAAGACAATAAGTCATAACAATCATTAATATAATGAATACCGATTTACCAGATGCTTTTTCAAATATTTTATTTTTATTTTCTTTATTATTAATATTAGATAGTATTTCCCACATTGTCAGATAAAAATTATTATATAAAGCCGATGATGTTATTTCATTTATATTACTTTCTGTCTGATCGGCTTCTTGATTAAATTTAAAACTATTTTTCTTTGAAAATAAACCGTCTAAAAATATTCGTTCATTAGCATTGTTTCCATCATATTCTTTTAATTTAGTTATCTTAAATCCCTTCGATTTAAAGAACAAAGATTTTTCTTCCATTTCTGAAATTTTTATATATCCCTTATTTGCTAAATATATAAGTAGCGAAGTTACATCTTGATTTTCCGCCTGTCCTTTATATAAAAATCCCACTTCTAAACTATTAAATCCTTCTGGTGGATAAAATTCAACTGTTTCAATTACTTTGTCATCTTTACCAAATTTATACCATATAAATAGCGAAATACCTAACAAAACAATAGGTAAAAACAAAAGATAATCAGTTAAACTTACTAAAAGACTAGCCCCTGAAAAATATCCTTCATCTAATTCACATCTAACTGTCAAAGCTTCCCCAGCATTAAGTACCCCATCATAACTTCCCGTTATCTTATTTCCACTAACACTATATTTGATTTTACTGTTATCGGTTGAACCAGATTTTCCTGATGAAAAGCCTAATTTGCTCGAATCAAACTCTTTTGGCATCGTTATCGTAAATGTTACATTGCCAATAACTGTATCCCACTCATTACCAATTATATTGTAATACAACTCATCATAATCTTTAATCGGATCTTTTCCTAAGTTATATGTATATTTTATTGTATAAGTTTTTTCGCCAGTAATTGTACGATTTGCCGAACCTAATTGAATCCGATAATTGCCGTTTTTTCTTGAGGTAGTATATTCACCATTAACACTTAAATTAGTTACTCGAGTTCTATTTTTAGATGTTGAGCCATCCATTCTTACAATTGTATTTTTTAAAGGAATTGTTCTATATATTCCATGCTTAGCCACATTAAAATAGGCCGTAATATTTTCCCTAATATCTAATGTATTATTTTCGTTAACTACAATATTAATGTCATATTTATCTATTACATAATCATAAGATTTATATTGTGAACTTTTACTCGGGGTAATAGTTAAAGTTGTTGAACTACTTGTAGTATTAATTTCCAAACGATAATAATATATTTCATTAACCTCATGACCATTTAAAATACTTAAATTAGACATTTGATTAAAATTACTTGTTCCTACTATCGCCGTGCTAGAATTATCTCCTTGTGCAATTAAATTATAATTAACATCATAATAATATACAGTTACTGTATAATCAGTAGACATACCTGCACCATTTGCTATAATCCCAGTTAACCCAAAAGCTTGAGTCGAAGTAGTCGAATAATCTCTAAAGGTAATATTCGAAAAAGATAAATCACCAACAATTAAGCTTTGAGTATTATCATTTACTCTAACGTAAGATGTTTGCTCTACCAAAGCATTTACATTTACTGAAGAAATTATTAAAAGAGATAATACAGCTATAAATAAGGATAACCCCTTAATAACTCTTTTCATGATATACCTCCATTATAATTCAACTTTTACATTTTCTCTTTCTGCTTTATTAGCTTCAAACATATTTTTTGATTTAAAGCCAAAAATTTTAGCTATTATATTACTTGGAAACATTTCTACTTTATTATTATAAATTCTTACTGTTCCATTGTAATATTTTCTAGAATTAGCAATATCATCTTCCACCTTTGTTAATTGCTTACTTAAATCCTTAAAGTTTTCACTGGCTTTTAATTCTGGATAAGATTCTGCTAAGAGCATAATTTTATTGATACCTTTTGATAATTGCTCATTTGTTTTTAGTTTTTCATCATTTGACATTTGATCATAAACTCCATTTCGCAAATTTACAACTTCTTTTAATGTATCTTGCTCATGTTTGGCATAACCTTTTACTGTTTCAACAATGTTTGGAATTAAATCCCATCTTTTTTTCAAATAAACATCCATTGTTGCAAATGCTTCTTTGACTTTATTATTTAATTGAACAAAACTATTATATGTAACAAATAGCGCAATTAAAATAATAACAATTACTGCTATAATTATGTATAGCCACATCTTAATCACCTCATATCTTCATAATAACATATTATTGTAGTTTATTGTAATATAATTTTTTAAACCGTAATTTTTCGCAAAATAAAATTGGCATTTTTCATACCAACTTTCTTATATTAATTATTACTATTAAGTCCCTATTAAAAATCTTGGCCGTACTCCACTTGAATTAGAGGCCAATTCAAAATCAGAAACTCCATCTCGACCAATTCGACAATATAAAGCTGTATCTTTAATTGCTTTAAGCCAATAATTAAATCTACTGCCACTTATATCTTGATTTATTAATTCTGGTCTTAGTTGAAAGATTGCATATTGGCGATTATCTAACCCAATATCATAATAATTAGAAGAAACAACTGTTGTACCATAGACATTTACCTCACTCATTAAATCTATTTGTCTACTATCCCAAGCCCAGTTACTAGATGCTCCACTCTTTTCATCAACTTTATTAGAAGATAAATTTTGATACGATAAAACATGGCCACTAAAATCAGGAGTTACATAATTTTGCAATATCTTTACTAATGTTGTTTTATACATTTCACTGCCCATATAACCAGTCAAAGTTGTATTAGTAGAATTCATTCGATTATCTTCTAACTTGTATGCTGGAATTATCGTCGCATGATGTTTGGTTAATCCATTTGTATTATATGCATCATCTCCATCTTTCCAACCTTGATGCCAATAGTTATCTATATCGGCTATTAGCCAAACTATCTTATTATTAAAAGCATCTTTTCTTTCACTTTGAATATAGTCACCTACATAAATATCTGCAAATGTTCCGTTACTGATTTGTGTATATAAGTCCCCACTTTTCCATAAGGATGTTATATCTTTTCCTCGATAGGTATTTCTTCTTAAGGCTACTCCTGCTTGAATATATTTATCATAATCCGTTTTACTCATGCTTGAGGTAAATGTTAAGGTACATTTACTATTTGATTCAATATAATCTAAGTTCAATCGCCAAGCATTATAATCCCATAAGCCTTGTGTCTTACTACTCGTACAACTTACATCAACTTTGTAATAACTACCATTACTTGCTAATGGACTTGTTGGCATATCTGTCTTCTTTGTTCCATCCACCATGATGGCTAACTTGACATCATACCCAAAGTCAGGTACCTCTCCTTTGATTACATTGTAATCTTTCTTTGTTTCATATAAGGCATAACTCTT
>CANQGB010000016.1 GCA_947600335.1 uncultured Bacilli bacterium
ATTCCTGCTATGCCTAGAGCGAGGAGAGTCTTCTTATATTTATTGTTTTTCTTGAATTTTTTTAATTCCATATTTTTCTCTCCTTCTATTTTTCATACCTTTATTATAATTTGGATTACTTTTAATTACAATATCTATATGGTACTTTCTTTACATTTATACTGTATCATAGAAGAAAAAAGAAATTTGTCATTTTAACGACACAAGGTTAATAATTTTAAACATATGTTTGTTATAATAATATTTAGGAAAGTGATTTAGTTGCTGGTGTCTACCGATTCTCTTATGGAGGGGAGGTTGAAAAAATGAAATACAAAACTTTTATTATTCATCTATTGAAAAATATTTCATTTCTAATTTTAAGTATAGCCTTACTGATGGCTATTATAAAATAAATATAACAAAAAGACACTTAAGTTAAACTTAAATGTCTATCCACAATAAGGGTAGGCATTCAGCATTCTCAAACTGAATTGCTTTCCTTTTTTATTTTATGTAAATTTCTTTACCTATATTCATTCTACCATATCTTTATTACTTTAACAAGCATTAGTGTAATCTTGATCTTTTTAGGTTTAAATTTAATCAAAAGTTATATCATGTTCCTTGCACCATTTTAAGGCTATTTCCTTATAGCAAGTGTCACGATATTTGTACCAATCATCTATAATATCTAAGTTAGTACATAAGTTTTTAAATCTTCTAAAAGCTCCTCTTCCATTTATAGAGGCAAGTAATTTGTTTCTTATCCTGTCATCTTTAAAGTTATAAATAAAATCTACCATCATTTGATATTCATTAATTTCATATTTACTTGGTAATCTAATTGAAATTTCAAATAAATCATCTAATTCTTCTTGCGTTAAATCTTCAATATCACCAATATTAGATAGAAATATTTCTTGGGTTTTAGGATTATAATAATATTCCGACATATCGCTAGTAAATTCTAAAGCCTCGATAACTTGGTCTAAACTTATTTTCATTTTACATCATTCTTTATATAAAAAACCTCTTTGTAAAATGAGGTTTATATTAGCAACTAATTAAGCTTTTTTAGTTTTGTTATTTTTCTTTACATCTTGAGAAGAATCTTCTAATTTCTCACCAGCACTAATAAGTATTTCAGCTGTTTTAGCTTTAATTTCTTTAGCGGCTTTTTCAATAGCAGGTTTACTCTTTTCTTTAGCTTCTTTAATTAATTGGTCAGCTTTATCAATAATTTCTGAAGCTTTTTCTTTAACCATTTCGATGGCTGTTTCTTTATCTAAATTAGCTAAATCTTCTTTTAACTCAGCAATTTTCTTTTTAATGTCTTCTTTTTTGATATTCTTAATATCATCGACTAATTTGTCGCCTTTTTCTTTGATTTCTTTTCTTGTTTCACTACCAGATTTAGGAGCAAATAACAAACCTAAGCCAGCTCCAACAGCAGCTCCCGCAATAAACTTTCCTATTCCAACATTATTTTCTTTTTTACTCATCTTTATCATCCTTTTCTATTTTATTCTTTTTACTAAACATTTTCTTAAACAAATTGACAAATCCTTCCGTTACTTTATCAGTAGCTAAAGTGATTTTATCAGTCATATAACTCATAATGTGAAAAAAGCCATTTAAAGTTTGAACTTTACCATTAATATCATCGACTAACTTATCAACTTTGTTTAAGGTCATTAACAACTTTATACTTAATATTATGCCAATAACTAAAATAATTATTAATAAAAGATAAATTATTATTGGCAAGAAATGTAACCAAAATTCCATTTACTAATCCTCCTTTGTATCGTACATTGAATCAATTAAGTCAAATAAATCATTTTCTAAAGTGTCATTTTCTAATTCTTCTTTACTTTTTTCCGGTTTTATTTCTTTTCTTTGGGGTAGTTCTATTTCTTCAACACGTTCTAATTCATCTTCAATACTTTTAGAAATATCTTCTCTATCTCTTTCTTCCTCTTTATCATAGGAAATCTCAATAGTATCATCAATCGAATCATTTAATAACTCATCAATGCTTTTAGTATCATCGTTATAAAAATCTTCAACTTTTTCATTAATAGTTTTCTCTAAATCTTCTTCTAAAGTTCCAAAAGCTTTTTTCCGAACCATATCGACATCAATATTAGACTTTACTTTAACGGTCTTTTCCACGGTTATAATGTCATCTTTAGTATAATTTTTATCCAATATACCATAAACAGGTGAAATAACAGGAGATGGTCTAAAAGCCTTTTTAGTTACTTCAGTAGTTTTGACAATTCTTTCATTACGACCAGGATTTTCTCTTCTTATTTTAACTTTCTTTTCATACTCATAAACATCTTCTTTAGGAGTTGAATGATGTAAAACTTCTTTTTCCTCTTTTTTTACTTTGGGTGCTTTAGGAGGTTCATAACTGCTCGCAAATTCCTTTTCATCAAATTCAGGAAAATCAAAAGTATTATCAACTTTAAATAATTCGCGGTCATTGTTTAAATTTTCAGTTTTAGCTTCGTATTTTTCTACATTAGTCTCTTTAACTGGAGGCTTTTCTTCTTCTGGAGATTCGATTTCAATCTCTTCTTCTTCAAATAAAGCACTCTTTATTTTATCAAATAATCCCATTTTTACACCTTCCTTAATTAATCAAATCTAAATCTGGTATAGTATCTTGTTCTTCAGTATTTGAAGAATTATCATCATACTTAATCGTGCCATTATTGCTTTCCGTTGTTTCAAAGATATTAAACTCTAATTCATTATAATTTAATAAATCTTCCCCAATCATATTTTCAATAATAGTATCGTTATACTTAATAGAGTTTAAGATAATTAAAGCATCACTTAGCATTTCTTTCATATCACTATTATCTACTATTACCTCTATTTTAGCATAATTATACATGATTTCAACTAAATATTTTTCATTTTCTTGGGAATTTATTTCTAAATAGCCAAATTTATCGTTAAAATTCAGACTTTTACTAAAAAAAGCTTTTTTATTTATTTGATAATCTTTTTGAACTTTATTAAAATAACTTATCAAATCGACATACAAATATAATTTATAATTTTTACTTTTCAAAATAACGTTATTATGATTTACACTATCAACTTGTAAACCATTTGGTAAATATAAACTATACCCTTGAAAAGTTTTATTTTGATGATTATTTTCTTGACTTAAAGTTATGGTTGCCAAATTATTTAGGTCAATATTTTTTAAGTTGGTACAACCGGCTGTAAAGAAAATAATAATTAATAGTAACAATATTCTTTTCATACTTTATTATTCCTTTTATTTTTACTTCACTATTTCTAATTATAACAAAGATAATTCTTTTTTTAAATAGGTTATTTTTTTATGGCTTTTAAATAATTGATTTTATAACCTAAGTTTTTAAATTTTTGTTCATATTCAGTTTCGATATTTTCAATATCACTATTAGCTAAATCTAAAGAAATATCTAAAAAAGTATAACCATAATTATTTAAACTTTTTAAGGAGCTAGCAAATAATATTAAATTATCAGTTTTTTGAATTATGAGTTTTTCATCTTTGAATATGCCATCATATATTTTTAGAAAGGCATCACTAGTTAAACGACGATTAGCATGTCTATTTTTAGGCCAAGGGTCTGAAAAGTTTAAATAAAGACAACTTATTTCCCGACTAAAAATGTTTTCGAGATTTTTAGCATCAGTGACAATAAATTTTAAGTTAGGTAATGGCTCTTTTTCCATTTTTTCCAAAGCCCGAATTATGACACTTTCGTATTTTTCGAGGCCAATAAAATTGATGTCGGGATGAATTTTAGCCATTTCATAAATAAATTGCCCTTTACCTGTCCCTATTTCTAAATGAATAGCGTTTTTATTAGCAAATAGCTGAGCAAAATTATTTTGATATTTTTCAGGCTCATGAATGACATAAGAAGATTTCAAAATTTTTTCATGGGCATTTTTGACATTTCTTAAACGCAATTTTATCACTACTTTCTATTATTTAACATATATTAAATTGTAAAGGGAGGATTTTTTATGAAAAAGGACCGCAACGCATTTTTTAGTGAAGCTGGATTTAATCAAGCTAATTTTATACCTAACTTTAATCAAATGCCAATGGGTGGAAATTTAAGTCAAGCCCAAGCTAGTCAAAGTTTTTATTCAGGACCAGCCCCAATGGTTAACCAAAGTGGATATGGCAATGATTATATGAGTGAAATTGAATCAAGATTATCTAAGATTGAAAGACAAATAAATCGCATGGATGCTAGAATTAATCGCTTAGAATCTAAAGGATTAGTATCAACTGAAAATTACGATAGTACAACTAATATGTATATGTTATAAATTACTTACCTTTTCGGGTAAGTTTTTTCTTGATTTTAGCAAAGTATTCTTCAACAAATATATCGGTTAAAATGCCCATTTTGTAAGCAATACCGAGATAAACTATGGCCCCGATAATACTAATGATGGCAATGTAGATTATACAAGATATTTTACTCGCCAGATTAACCGTTAAAAAGCATTTTAGGAAAATGACGACACAAGTCATAATTAATGTAGGAATTATTATTCTTTTAAACATTTTAAAGGTAGCAGAATACTCTAAATTATGTTCTTTCTTTAAAGCTCTTAACGAGATAAAAATAGAAGCACTATAACCACAGATTGTAGCAAAGATAGCTCCAATAAAAGGTGGCAATTTTAAGTAATTAAATAACAACATAAAAGGGATATCTAACATCATATTGATTAAAAAGCCCCCGATAGTACTTTTATAAACCGTTTTAAATTTGTTAACCCCTTGTAAAGTTGAAGAAGCTACGGTGTAAAGATTAAACGTAAGGGAATAAAATATTTGAATCGCAAAGATTAAAGGTCCATAAGTACTTACGCCATAGAAGACACTCCAAACACTTTTAGAAAGTAAAGAGAGGCCTACACACATGGGAATGCAGGTTACTAAAATAATTTGTAAAGCTTTATTTAGTTTATCGTTTACTTCATCCCATTTGTTTAAAGTAAATGAACCAACGATGGTCGGGATTAAACTTGTCGTCATCCCAATAGCAACCGAATTGACAATCATAATAATTTTAGCACTCCAAGTACTAATAGCCGTGGCCGCAAATTCGATTGTTTCAGCATCTAACCCTAAATATTCCAAAGTGCGAAATATTAAGACCATATCTCCAAAGTTATTTATTGAAGCCGCAATCGCGATGATGATAAACGGAATAGCATAGGTAATTATTTTTTTCGCGATTTCTTTGTTCGTTATTTTATCTGGTGAATATGTTTTATCTAACCCTAAATCTTGTTTGTTTTGATGCATTTTAGCTAAGATATATAAAACTGCCGCGATTCCTCCAGCACAAGCGCCAAATACTGCAATTCCAATTGTCGTTCTTAAAGATAAATGGAAGACATATAAACTTAAATAACTGCCTCCCAAGATGACGATTATGCGAATAATTTGTTCAATGACTTGGCTAATAGAAGGAATGCTGATTATATTGTGGCCTTGCAAGTAACCTTTAGTTACACTTAAGTAAGGAATAACTAATATAGCAAATGAGACGACGCGAATGACAAAAGTAACATCTTCGATAGTATTTCCCCCACTTAAATCGCCTAAAATCAAAGAAGCCAAAGGTTTAGCAAAAATAAATAAGATTAAAAAGATAATAATGGAAATTGTTGTACAGATTTTTTTGCCAATTTGATAGGCTCTTATTTTGGCATCAGGCATTTTTAAAGTATTAAATTCTTTAATTATTTTACTAATGGCTATTGGTAAACCAGCACTCGAAATATCTAAAAAGATAATATAAATATTATAACCATAAGCATATAAAGCACTACCCATTGTTCCAACCATCGAATAAAAAGGAATAACATATAGCATTCCTAAAATCTTTGTAATAAATATGGCCAAAGTGGCAATAATGGTTCCTTCAATAAATGAACTTTTTTTCAAACTAATCACTCATTCTTTTAAACAATATATAATCATCGCAGAAAAACAATAAATTTGTTCTTCACCACATACTGATATTGCTACTTGATATTTAATATCAATTATATCACTATTTGTCGAACTTAAAAAGGCATTAATTGCGGTTTCTAAATCCTTTTCATGAGATTCATCAAATAATTTAACTTTCATAAGTATCACCTGGTAATTATTTAACATATTTAAAAAAAAGTTTTTGGCGAAAAATGCTCAATGTCACTTTTTCTTTACTTATATCTTCTTTTATATTATTATTTTATTAAGCGAGCTACCTTATATGGTGCTTGCCAGTTTGTGCAAACACCCTCATTATGAGTGGTGTTTTTTTAACCCTTCTTATCAACCGAAACCCTGTTTTGACTAGCTAACTAGTCGGATAGTATTAATAATAGAATTATTATCTCTAGTAAGATTACTATGATTGCATAGCTTCTCTTCGTCATCAAGACCACTTCCTCCTACTTTCGTATTTGTTAGTGGCAAACTCCAATATTTGGTAGCTCATGTCCAATATAACTTATTTTTTCTGTCTCGGCAAATCGCAGATTTTTTTATTTGGACTATACTTTTTAAAAATTTGTTATCCAATTTAGAAAATCTGCTTAACAAATTTTTAAAATCTGAATTATTTTTTACTCAAATTTTCAGAATTTAAAAAAATTAAAAAAGTTAGTAATTTTTTACCAACTCTTAATATTCATTACATTATTTTTATTTAGATTGCTATCATTAAACTTGTAGATATTTTTTTCCAGTCTATTGACTATATAAAAACCTTGTTTCACTATTTAAGAAACAAGGTCTATATTAAAATTAATGCTCTTTATTTTTAGCCAAAATTTTAGTTGGATTTTTAATTAGTCTATCTAACTCCATGGTTTTTAAATCATTAATGGGTGTTTTAGGGCCATTTAATCTAACGGGAGCAATATTAACAATTTTTAAAGCATCATCGACTTCGGTTGCAGTAATCCGAATATAATTTAAATTGCCTTGAGTATCAAAACCAATATTAGGCATTTTAAAAATATAGTTTTTAAATAAAGAATAACTTTTAAATTCTTTAGCCATGGGTAAAAATGTTTCTATTTTTAAATATAATGCATCCAAATCTATATTAGGATAAAAATAAGTAAAACAAGGAATTAGTTCTTCTGCTTGGTCAATCATTTGTCTATTATATTTTAAACATTCATCTTTTTTATACCGAATAATTTGTTTTTCATAAAAACTGTAAGCGCTTAAATCGGGATGATTTTTAAAATAATCTAATTTATTTAGTAAGTAAGTTCTTAAAAAAGCACCGTTATATTCACTTGTTTCATTACATTCTAAATTACGATATTCTTGATAATAAGTTAAAGCTTGATAATAATTTTTTAAATCAATTTCAATAAATATTAATTCAAATATATATTTTGCATAAAATTCACTATTATTGGCAAGAGTTGGCAAATACAGTTTTAAGATTTTTTCAGCTTGCATTGGATTATTGGTTAATCTTAATAATTTAGCTTCCACATACTTTCCTTTTACATCTTTAGGATAAGTTTGATTATATTCTTGAACATAATTTAAAGCTTCATAATATTTTCCTTTATAATACAATCCTAAAATATTGTGTAAAATGCTATTGTTATCTTTAGCAGAATATTTTTTATTAGTCATATTCCAAAACCTCCATTCTTTTGTTATTTAACAATGATATTAACTATTTTATTAGGAATTACAATAGTTTTAACGATTTCTTTATCGGCGATAAATTTTTGAACATTTTTTTCTTGATAAGCTTTGTCTTTAATAGTTTGTTCATCTTCATCTAAAGCTATTTGAATAGTTCCGCGCAATTTACCATTTACTTGAACCCCAATAGTTATTTCTTTATCGATTGTTTTGGCTTCATCATAAATTGGCCAAGTTGCTTCACAAATAGGACTAAATCCAAGTTCTTCGTTTAATTCTTCTGTTATATGAGGGGCAATAGGATTTAATAAGGTTAACAACAAACGATATTCATCTTTGGTTATGTATTCACTTTCCGTGAATGTATTAGTCAATATCATTAAAGTTGATATAACTGTATTGTAGCCCATATTTACCATGTCATTTTCGACTTTTTTAATGCTTTTATGAATTATGGTTTCATGTTTACTTTGATAACCAGTCTCATCTTTAACATTGTCTTTTAAACGAATAACTTTATCAATAAAACGTTTGCAGCCTTTTAAAGATTCTGTACTCCATGGAGCATCTTGAGTATAATCCCCCATAAACATTTCATAAACTCTTAAAGTATCAGCCCCATATTCATTGACAATGTCATCAGGATTAATAACGTTGCCTTTACTTTTACTCATTTTTTCATTATTTGAACCAAGAACCATTCCATGACTAACGCGAGTCCAAATCATTTCTTTTTTCGGAACTAAACCAATGTTGTATAAAAATTGCACCCAGAATCGAGCATATAATAAGTGTCTAGCCGTATGTTCCATTCCGCCATTGTACCAATCAACTTGACCCCAGTATTTCATGGCATCAAAACTTGCAAATTCTTGGTCATTATGAGCATCCATGAATCTTAAGAAGTACCAACTTGAACCAGCCCAGTTAGGCATGGTATCAGTTTCTCTTTTGGCATCGCCACCACATTTTGGACATTTACAATTAACCCAATCGGTAATTTTAGCTAAAGGACTTTCTCCATTATCCGTTGGTTCATATTCAGCAACATCAGGTAATAAAAGCGGTAAATCTTTTTCATCCATCGGTATCCAACCACATTTTGGGCATTCAATCATTGGAATTGGTTCACCCCAGAACCGTTGTCTAGAGAATATCCAATCCCGCATTTTATAATTATTAACTTCGCGAGCTAAGCCTTTATCACATAACATTTTAGTGATGGCCTTTTTAGCTTCCGGAACAGTTAAGCCATTGAACTCACCCGAATTGATTAAACGGGCTTCTGGATTTTCTAAATAATCATATTTTTCATACGCTTTTTCTGCTAAATTTCCCCCGGTAATAACTTCAATCATCTTTAAATTATGGGCTTTAGCGTATTCATAGTCTCGTTCATCATGACATGGAACGGCCATAACTGCCCCTGTACCATAATCACCTAAAACAAAATCGCCTAAGAACACTGGTACTTCTTGACCATTTACCGGATTGATAGCTTTAATACCTTTTAACTCAACACCAGTTTTACCTTTATTTAATTCTGTTCGGTCCATATTAGACTTTTTAGCCGTTTCTAAGATATAAGCTTCAACTTCTTCTTTGTTTTCTACTCTTGGCATTAATTCTTTAATTAATTTACCATCGGGAGCAATGACAAAAAATGTTATACCATAAATAGTTTCAATACAGGTAGTAAAGATAGAGAATTTACCGCCACCAACGATGTCGACATCAACTTCTACACCGGTTGATTTACCTATCCAATTAATTTGACCTAACTTAACGCGCGGAGCAAAATTAGTATCATCTAAACCTTTAAGTAAGTCTTCGGCATAATCACTCATTCTTAACATCCATTGAGACTTTTCTTTTTGCACTACACTTGTGCCACATCTTTCACATACGCCACCCGCGGCATCTTCATTGGATAAAACGGTTTTACATTTAGGACACCAGTTTACAGGAATAGTGGCTTTATAAGCCATTCCATGTTTATAAAATTGTAAAAATTGCCATTGAGTCCATTTATAGTATTCCGGGTCAGTTGTCGAAAATTCTCTAGTCCAATCAAAAGAAAAACCTAAATTCATCATTTGACTTTTAAATGTTTTTATATTTTCTTGAACAGCTACTTTAGGATGAATATGATTTTTTATGGCATATTCTTCAGCTGGAGCACCAAAAGCATCCCAACCCATCGGATATAACACATTGTATCCTTGTAATCTTTTCATTCGGGCAATAGCATCTTGAGCTGTATAACTACGAACATGCCCAACATGCAAGCCGGCTCCTGAAGGATAAGGGAACTCAACCAATATATAATATGGTGGTTTCTTATCATTATTTTTTGCAACAAAAGTATTATTTTCTATCCAATATTGTTGCCATTTTTTTTCAATTGTTTTAAAATTCATAATTATTTTCTCCTTGTCTTTTTTAATAAATGACGACCATATATTTCATATAAGGCGTAAATCAGGGCAAATAAGAGGACAAAGCCTAACCCTAATTGTAGAAAGATAACTAAATCTAAACAAGTTACAAAAGTTCCCACACTTGATATAATAAAACTGTTCAAAAGGGAAATATAAATAATTTCTCTTTTATAATTAATCTTATTCTTATCGAGTTTAAATTTAGCAATTAAATAGTTCATTTCGCCAATATTTTGCAATTTATTCTTTTTTACTTTCCGATAATTCATTAAGTAATTAAAAATAAAAATTATGATAAAAATAGTAAAAAAGAAAACTGTAATAAACAACGGACTATCTATATCCATACATATTCACCTCACGAAATAAAAAAACGATATTCTCTATAAGGACGAGAAATATCGTGGTACCACCTTAATTCCTAGATTGTAATCTAGCTCTTAGTCGATATAGGGACAAACCTGATAGCATCCAAAAGCAAGTTCATAAACTCTATTTATTAATTCTCACCAACCATTAACTCTCTTTAAAATAGGCATTTATTACTACTCTTTTTTCTTCGCTTTAACTGTATTATATTAAACTTTTAGGCTTAATTCAAGTTATATTTTAATTTACTGCCAGAACTAAGCGAAAACAACAGTCTAACCACTAACTAGACCAAAAGGTAAAAATACCGTTTTCTAAGCCCCCCAGCATATCTTCTACCTCATTATCAAAGACCATTCAAGCATTAATTAAACGTTTGGCATTTAAGTTCCAAGAGCAGGAAGATTTATATTGATATTTTCAAATAATATTTGTGGGCCAAATGACATTAGTTTAAATTCTTAATTTTCATTATTTAATAACATCTCATTTTTAACAAAAAACTATTTTTCATTAACCATCAAAGCATATGTTTGAATCATTCCTATTGTATCTTTTGTATTAAAATAATTCTTTATATAAAAGCCACATTTTTTATAGCAATTTATAGCAATTTGATTATTTTTTAACGGACACATTACCAATAATTCAGCATTTTTCTCTTGATATAAAAATTTAGATAATTTATTTATTGCTGAACTTCCAATTCCTTTATTATGTTCATTTAATTCTCCAATAAATACATCAATTTCATAAATATAATTACCTTTTAAATGATACAATTCTTTATCTTCATCATCTACTAATTTATACTGAATAATACCAACAGGTCTTTTTTTATATTCAATCATATAAACTGGAACTTTTGCTGTCTTTAAAGTTCTAGGATAATATTTTTCTTTTATTTCTTTATAACTTAATTGTCTTTGTTCAAAACTAGAATATATTTCTTCTTCTTGATACCATTTTTCTAACAATTTGTAATCTTCAGCAATATTTTTCAATAGTCTAATATTAACATCGCTCATAAAAATCACATCCTTTTACTCAAAAAAGGAGAAAGTAAAACAATTACCTCCTCCTCCGTAATTACCAATTAATATCTAAATTTATTGGATATTTTTTAAACTTACTTTTTAATTCAAGCTATATTTCGCGAATGTATTCTAAAAGTTTTAAAAACATACGAATAAATAAACTTTCTAGACCATCCTTTTTTAATTTCCGTATTTCAATCCGTTTTTTCTTAATTTCTTTATCACTAAAGAAGATGGCGGCGATTTTTTCTTTCAAGCGAGTTTCAATTTGTAAATCACTAATTATGGAATCAACATCTTCATTAATTATCCGAACAGCATCAATTTCAATATCTTTTCCTTTACAGTTAATAGTCAATTGGGAAGTTGTTGGCACATCTAAGACTTCGACTATAAAGTCATTATCTTCTATATAACTAATAATATCAACTTTATTTTTATCAATATAAGCAATAACATCATCAGCCATCCGCGTATTACGGAAACGAATTTTGTAGTCCCGACTAGATGGAATAATACCACTTTTACCAGATGTAGGATGAATTATTAAAGTATAATTGTTAGCTAAATAGTTATAATCGATGTCGCTTTTTATAAAATAACCTTGTTCATATAATGAAGAATAGCCATCATCTTCGTAAAGTTTATAAACATTGCTTCTTCCCGGAAAAACATGAATTTCCATTTTTCGCGGTGGGTTATTAACATTGATATTTTTTTCTAAAATAGCTAAAGGAACAATCGAACCAGCTTTAGCAAAAACGGGATAATCTTCATCTTTATAGAAAGTGACATAACGACGATTGCCACCAAATTTTTTGCCAGTTTTAAAATCGTACCAAGTTCCCGCAGGTAAAAAGATGCTTTGAACTGTTCGATTCATGACTAAGTCTTTTTTAGTGGTTATGGGAGCCACAAAGAGTTCACTACCAAAATAGTATTCATTACGATAATTGGGTTCGTCATAAATTTCGGGAGTCATATAATATAAAGGTTGAATAATTGGTAAACCTGTTTGATGATATTTGTAGGCTTCAGCATAAAGATAAGGAATTAAACGATGCCGCATTTGACAGTAATCACGAACAATGTTTAAAGTATTATAGTCCCAACGCCATGGTTCTCTTTTGTAATAATGACCAAATTTGGCACTAAAACGGAAGATAGGACTAAAGGTACAAAGTTCAACGTATCTTAAATATAATTCATTGTCTTCTACGCCGTCTTGATAGCCGCCAACATCGTGACTCCACCAAGAAAGGCCGAGGTTACTAGCTGATGAATTAAAGAATGGTAATATTTTTAAAGTATCCCAACTAACGGTAGTTCTACCTGAATAATGGACCGGAAAACGATGAGGGGCTACTTCTCCATTTCGCGATAAAATTAAAGGTCTTTTGGTAGCATCTTTGGCACTATTATTGGAATGATAAAAATTAAGGGCATTTAAAGTGTTAAGGTCTTTGAAGTTATAAGTATCTAACCAATAAAAATCGATTTGTAATTGATTTAAAGGTTCAATTATATTGGCAAAATAAGCTTTAATAAATTGATAATCAAAGGTATTGAAAGGAATAACTTGATTGTCGCCGATGTTTAAACTAGTTTGCATTTTTAAGTATTGCTCTTCTAAAGGACTAATTCCCCCCGTTGGTTCTAAAGCCAAACCTACGCGCACACCTCTTTCATGCATATAACTTACTAATTTTTCAGGTTCCGGAAACAATTCTTTATTAAACGTAAAGCCCGTATTACCTAAATTTGTATCAATATGCCATTTATGACCTAAAAGTAAGACAGATAAAGGTATTTGATTTTTGGCAAAACTATTTAGTAAATCTTTGGTGTCTTCAAAACTATAAGCTTCGTCTTTATGCCACCAGATACCTAAAGCATAACGAGGAATTAAACTAGGTGTACCAGTAAGATTAAAATAATCTCGTAAGCATAAACCAAAATCTCGGCGATACATAAATAAATAAGTATCGACCCGATTAACTGTTGGCTTGGCTAAACTGCCATCTTCTAGTAACATTAAAGTTTTCGAATCATCGATAGATGCAAAACCATCGGTTGAGTATAAGCCTTTTGTTAAATTAGCTTTTTTACTATTTTCATCTAAACTCACAGAGGTAGTTTTAAAATTTCGGGCTTCTGGATGATTAAAATACCATTCTTTATCCGAGTTTAAAAGGGTTACTTTAAAATTAGCATCGGGAGCTACGACACTCGCTACAAAAGGTTTTTCTTTTAAATATTTTAAGCGAAAATATTTTGTCGAAATCTCTAAATATTTCGTATCTTCTTGAATACTAAAAACGGGTAAAGGAAATTTCCGGTTAATAACTCTTTGGGTTAACCCATCATAAAAAGTACCATCTAAACTATATTCTAACCGAATTAAGCGCTCAGTTAAAATGGTAATTCGATAGTGTTGTCCTTGGAAGATGGCTCTAGGATCGGATTTACCATTTTGGTAGTTATACATTAAATTTTCATTTTCGCTAGTCATGCTTTTCACCCTCTATATTAAGGTTATTTTATCATAAACGCTTCCATATTACAATTTATAACCTCTCTTTCTTGGAATTTTGTTATAATATCTTCGAAGGTGATGGAATGTTTCAATATTCTTTAGATAATAAAAGATATCATACTTTAAATTATTATTATAAAAATTATTTTGGTCAAAAAGTTTTTAAAGTTAGTTTAAATGCTAATTTTTCCTGTCCCAATTTTCAAAATGGTTCTGGGTGCATTTTTTGTTTACATGGCAGTAATGATTATGATACAGAGAAAAATAATGATTTAGTTAAGCAATTTCAAGAAGTTAAGGATATCTTAGAGAAAAAATGGCCCAATAGTTTGTACATTGGTTACTTTCAAGCGAATACGAATACTTATGCTCCTTTAACAGAATTACAAAAAAAATATGAATCAATTTTAAATTTAGATAAGGTAGTTGGTCTTTCTATTGCTACTCGGTGTGATGCCATTAGTGATGATTGTTTAGATTATTTAGTAGCTTTAAATAAAAAAACGCATTTAACCATTGAACTTGGTTTACAATCGAGTAAAGATGCTACTTTAAAGTTAATAAATCGCGGTCATGATTGGCATAGTTTTGTGGCTTGTGCCCAAAAATTAAAAAAAAGTGGCTTAAGAGTTGTTGTTCACATAATCAATGGTCTTCCTTATGAAACTAAAGAAGATATGTTAACTACGGTTAAATTGTTAAATGCTTTAGATATTGATGGCATTAAAATTCACATGCTTCATATTTTAAAAAATACGCCTTTGGAAAAAATGTATTTAGAACACCCTTTTCATTTGTTAACGAAAGAAGAATACATTGATATTGTCATCGACCAATTAAGATATTTACAAGAAAAAATTGTTATTCATCGAATTACTGGCGACCCGAATGTTCAAGATTTAGTGGCCCCTACTTGGCTTGTTAAAAAGTTTGGCGTATTAAATGATATTGATAAAGAAATGGTTAAAAGAAATGTCTATCAAGGTGATTTAGTTAACACTCATTCAAAATAATTTTTTCAATTTTAAAACCTTTTAACTCTAAAGTTTGATAAGTTTCATCCGATACTTTATTTTTTAAATAAGCTAAATTTTTATTGGTAAAAGTTAAAACATCTCTTTTTAAATTAGCTGGATTTAATGGCATACATATATCACTACTACAAACTCTCGCTATTTTTTGATTTAAATTGTTTTCTTCTAAATAAGTTAATAAGTTTTTCGAATTAACGGTTTCTAAAACTATTTCATTTTGGCATTCTTCGGCATTATAGGCTTGAAAAGTGTTAAATAAAACGCATAATAAAAAAGTTAGAAATAATAAATATTTTTTCATGGTACTTCACCTATTTATTATTGTTAACTTTTTCTTTTTTTATAGTCGTAATTTCGAAGGTATTTTTTTTCCTTTTTTTGGCTATTTTAATTTAATCGGTGTACATAATATCGATATCTACGGCGCCATTGATACCATCAATTTGACCATCATCACATAGTTGCCAAAAGCGATACTTTCCCTCGTAATTAGTTTTATTGGTATAATGAGCTAACCAAACATCGTATTCTGTTGGTAACCAAAGTTTTTCTAAATAAGTTTTACTGCTATAAAGCATTCCTTGGTAACCGTGTTCTTCAATAGTTTTCAAAAAAGCATTAGCCATGTTATTTAACCGGTAAAAACTTAAATGATAATCGTTAAAATTGTTCCAATCTTCCCAGTCAAAAGCAATTGGTAATGTTATTTTATAATCTTTTATTTGGTCAACTAACCAAAGCGCATCTTTTTTAGCACTTTCTTCATTATTAGCATAAGAGTAAAAATATAAACCGACATCGATATCGTATTCGTTGGCTTTTTTGATGTTTTGAATAAATTTCGCATCTAAATAATAGTCTTCATCTGTTCCTAAAGTTCCCCCAATTTTGATAATGATAAATTCTACTCCGGCTTCTTTTATCTTGGCAAAGTCTATATCCCCTTGCCACCGCGATACATCTAAACCAATTTTAGTCTTGGGTGCTTTAAATTCTTGATAGACATCAGTAAAATGTGTCGCGGATGGTTGACCACCGCTACTGCCACTACTTTTAGGAGGTTCTACTACTTTTAAATTAAAGTTTAAGGTGGTTTCGTTATTAGATCGGTCAATAGCTTTAAAAACTAAAGGATATACTCCAACTGTATCTTTATCATATTCGCCTTCAATATAACAATTAGGATTATCATCTTCATTATCACCACAAAGGATTTTTTGATAATTAAAACTATTACCTTTGTAAATCGTATAGCTATTGCCTAACCAAACTAAAGGCGCAACGGTATCCACTACTTCGATATCAAAACTATAACTAACTTTAATATTATCATCATTTACATATTTAGCTTTAAGATTTTGCTTACCAATTTTCGTCGTATCAATTTCATAATCTTCTAAATGGGTTCCGTTAATACTTTCTAAAAAATCCGATAGTTTTTTTTCAGTTAAAAACTCGGCTGTTAAATCACTTTTGAGTTCAACAATAATCTTGGCATTTTTAATTCTTAAATATTGATATAATTTTACTCCCCCGATTATTAAACCAAGCAAGGCTATAATTATAAAAATTAGATATCGTTTTTTAAACTTCATAAATATCCCTCATAAATGAGTATACCATTTTTTTAAGATTTTACCAATTGGCATTTATTTAACGTTTCTTCACTACTTGAGCATTAGTTAAGTAGTTTTCGATTTCGAGTAAATTGTTATTACTTAGCATTAAATTCATTTCATTTGGAGATAAGTATAGTTCTTGATTTTCTAAAGTAAAGTTGATAATTGGTAAATTATGCCTACTATATCTTTTGGAAAAGATGATTTCGTATTTTTGATTTATTAAAGCTGTGATTATTTGAGTTAAAAAATTTTTATTGGCTAAGTACATATTCAAGCTATTAGCCGTATAATCATTATAATAATTTAACTTATCAACTAGTTCGTTATAGTCATTTTGTATCGTATTAATTTTTTTGTGCAATTCATATATCACTGGATGAACCGTATTTAAAGTGGCATTGTGATTTTTTTTAAGATAATCGTTTAAAACTTGGCGCATTTTTTGGAGAGAATCTTTTATTAAAGTGTAGTCTTTTTGGGTTTTATTAACTTCTTCCACTACCGAATCTTTAGGCAAAGAGGAATTTAATTTATTTCTAAAGAAAGTAAAATCTAATTTCGCATAATCAAAAGCAGTTTTATCATACAAAGCCATTAGTTCTAAATCATTTAAACTAGTGTAATTTAAATTTAAAAAGGCATTGAAAATTAAATTGAAACTGGCTCCTAGGCGTAAATCTTCATATTCTTCTGGCTTAATTTGGGTAATAAAATTAGTTTGACCTTGGCTTAATTGGGCAATAGTTTCTAAACTTTGAGTGATGATTTGGAAAATGTTTTGCGACTTTTTTTGACTAGCCATAAATTTCAGAAGTTTTTGTTCAATTATTTGGTATTGTTCCTCATAAGTTAACGAGATAAAATATTCTTTATTTTCATAATAGTATATGTTCATTTGATTTAAGAAATCTTGATAACAAGAAGAAATTAAATCGCATTGAAAATCGATATGGCAAGTTTGAAATATTTTTTTATAACGAGCAATGATATCAGTACAAGATATAGCTTGCTTTTGAGTAAAAGCTTTATTTATTTCATTTTTTAAAGTATTTAGAATGACATTTAAACGCATCTCATATTCATTAAGACTTATTTGTTCATCAATTAATTTAGCTTTGTATTGTAAACAAATTAGTTTTTTAATAACGTCATTAAAATGATAATTATCTTTAATTTTAAAATCTTTTTGGGGTATTTTATATAACGGAATACACATATATTGGCATTCATCTTTTTCTTGCCATAGATTATTACCTAGTTTGGCTAAAGAATTTAAAAACAGCGAAAAATATTTATACTTAACAGTTATTCGCGAATTATCTTCCCCGATTGTTAAATAATTATTATTTAAAGTATAGTTGCCTTGCATTAAGTTGTCGGTTAAATAATTCATTAGGGAATCTACATCTAAAGAATGTTTTTGTAAATTGGTAAAATTAGTTAAAATATGGTCCTTAAAGTTTTCAACAATTGGTAATAAACGGTTATCAACATAATATTTATGGAAAGTAGTTTTAGTCCACAAAAAGAGAATTAAAGTAGCATAGGCTATTTCTAAAGTAGGATAACTTAAATTAGGAACGTCATTCAGCTTTTCTTTTTTCTCTATATAATTATAATAAGTGGTTGAAGCAAGAATGGTATTATATAGAGAGAGATTATTTCTCTTTATTTCTTGCATAAATATTCACCTTTATAGCCTTATAATATATTAATTTTTCCCAAAATGCAAATGTTTGTGCTAAAATTATTATCATGGAGTGTGATTAAATGATATTAAATATTTTTTTATTAATTGTAGGCTTTGTTCTTTTAATTAAAGGAGCCGACATTTTTGTGGATGGTGCTTCATCTACCGCGCAAAATTTTAAAGTTTCGAAAATGTTAATAGGACTGACAATTATTGCGTTTGGTACTAGTGCTCCCGAATTTGCCGTTTCTATGAGTGCTTTAGCTAACAATAGTACAGATATGGTTTTAGGCAACGTGGTTGGTAGTTGTATTTTAAATATTTTACTTATTTTAGGCATAGCCAGTGTTATTGCTCCGATTAAAATTAAAGATAACACTGAAAAAAAAGAACTACCCCTTTGTATTTTAATATCTTCTTTATTTGTCGTATTATTTTTGGATGTGTATCTTGACAAAGCGAGCGTTAATCAAATTACGCGAAGTGATGCTTTAGCAATTATCTTAGTATTCTGTGTCTTTGTTTACTATCTAGTTACATTAGCTAAAGCGAAAAAAGAAGATAATGCCGTAGAAAAACCTAAATTTAAACTAGGAACATCTTTATTATTTGTGCTTTTAGGATTAGTGGGAATTGTTGTCGGAAGTGATTTAGTAGTTGATAGTGCTTCTAGCATTGCTAAAGCCGTTGGTTTAAGTGAACGAGTTATTTCTTTATCAATCATTGCCTTTGGTACATCTTTACCAGAATTAGTGACAACTATTGTATCTTCGAAAAAAGGTGAACAAGAATTATTGTTAGGTAACATTATTGGTAGTAATATCTTCAATATATGCGTAGTTTTAGGCGTACCAGTAGCTATATATGGAACCTTAACCCCATCTAGTTTTCAATTAATTGATTTAATTATGTTAATTGCTTCAGCGGTGGCTTTATATATTTTTTCCAAAAGAAAAAAAGCAATAACTAGAAGTGAAGGTATCATCATGTTAGTTGCTTTTGCTATTTATTATACATTTGTTTTTGTTATTTAAACTCAGTTAATGAGTTTTTTTTTGGCTTTTAATCTATTTCAAACTTTGAACATTATTATTTTCCCTACTCGACCATTGCCATCACCAAATATTAGGTATCTTTTTGCTTATCATCATCTATAATTTCACTTAATTCTTCATAATCTTCTTCAATTGAATTAGTAAAGCTTCTTCTAATATATTGTTTTCCACCATCTACCGAACAACAACCACATTTACAAGTAACCATATCATGAACTGTTTTTGATTCTATAACATCCCCGCATTTTTTACAACGAATAGCATTTTTAATAATTTTTTCCACTTTTTAATCTCATTGTATCATATAAAAAGACATTTCTTAACAAAATGCCTTTAGGTTGTGCCGATTAACTAGATTTAAAAACTTTATTTAAGTTTATGGACAAGTTTTAAATCTGATTCTTCTTTTTCCGTAATATTAGAATTCTCTTCTGAACTAGATTTTAATCTTTGAGAAATTATCTCGTATTCTTTTAAATAATTTTGATAATCCCGATAAGCTGCTTCTAAATTAGAATCATCTACGCCAATTTGATTAGTTGGATAAAAGTTTTCAACTAAAGTGCTATCCTCTTCTAAAAACTTATTTAAATCTTTCATCAGTTTCCTCCTTATTTATATTTTAAAAAATATTCTGAACAAATTCAACATATTCATTGATGACATTACTGGTTTTGCTAGAATAAATAATATCCTTGGCTAAAGTTATGTTATCAGTAATAATGTTATCAACATTTAAATCTATCATTTTGCGAATGTTTTCTTCGGTATTTACTGTCCAGGCATATATTTCTTTACCTTCATTATGAATTTTTTTAACTAATGGTTTATTGATACTTGATGCTTCGATACTGAAGTTATCAGCGGCTTTTAATGAAAGAATATCCCCATAAGCTAAACTCATGACATAGACTGTTTTAACATCAGCATCGTAAGTTTTGACTTTTTCTAAAACATTATAAACTTGCGAAGTAATAACACAATCTTGTTCAAAATGATTTTCTTTAATTATATCGACGACTTTTTGTTCAAAATCAGTTTCATAACCAGTAGGCTTTAATTCAATATTTAATCTGATATTGTTGTCACGAGCATAAGCTAAGACATCTTTTAATAAAGGAATTTTTTCATTTTGATATTGTTCACTAAATACTTTACCAGCATCTAATTGTTCGATTTCATCTAAAGTTAATTCCCAAGTATTTTTATCAACACCTGTTGTTCTTTTAAAATTAGTATCATGAATGACAATTATTTCGCCATCTTTCGATTGTTGAACATCTAATTCAATCCAATCAGCACCTAGTTCTTTAGCTCCGATAAAGGCGCTCATGGTATTTTCAGGATATAAAATCGAAGCTCCCCGATGGGCGGTGACTTCTAAAGTTCGCAGGTATTCAATATTAAAATTATATTTACCTTGATATAGGCTGTAGGTAAAAATTGTGCCAATTATAAGAGACAAAATGCCTAAACCCCAACAGGTTCTTTTGAGCCATAAATTGGTTTTATTATCATTTTCGCTTAAAGCTACAAAATGGATTTTTTCATGTTTCGTATTTTTGTGATAATAATACATAATACTTAAGGTGGCATAACTAATTGGTGTAGCTAAAGCTGAATAAACAACAAAAGATAAGGCGATGAAAATCCAAATGATGGTTGTGGTTAAACTTTTTAACAATAGGTTTTTAAATATTTCACTTATGGTAATAATTAATAATATGCCAATAAACAATAAGACTAAATAGATTAAAGTTGTGATAAATTGCACTAAAACTATCGTTATAAAATCTTTTAAATGTTTTTTACGGCTTAATTGAATACTGCTCTTTCTAGCTTCTTTAAAACTTTTATTTTCTAAAATATAATAATGTAATGAATATAGCCACCTTAATAAAATCATCACGAGAATAAGCACTAAAATAACTACTAAGATAGTAAGAATACGATTATTTAAAATATAATCTAAAATAAATTCCGGAATTTTGATGGTGGTAATAAAACTAGAAGAAACTCCGATATGTAAAAAAGGAATAAGAAATAAAACTAAGAAAGCTAAAGGAATATTTTTTAAATGTAAAACATTACGGCATTTTTGAAAAGCTATGCGCATGGCTTCAAATATTTTAATTTGTTTGTTTTGATAAGAGGCATCTAAAATAATTATAATAGTAGATATATCAAATAAAGTATAAAAAGTCATTAACATAATCAAAATAAGTAGCATGATTAAAGTTAAAGGATTCGTTAAAAAACTTGTCACATTTTCTAAGGACAAATAATTATAACCAGTTATTTTAGTTATAAGTTTAAAGATATTTAAAAATAAAGGCGTAAAAATTAATAAACTAATTATTTTAAACATGCTTTCAAAGCCCACTAAAGTCCAGATATTTTTTTTAATCAGTTTTAATACCTTTGTAATGTTTTGCATAATATCACCTGCTATATAAATTATAGCACACTATCTTAAAATTTAATTCATTTCTTTAATGGCCATCGTAGCGGCGATACTTCCATCACTGACCGCGGTTGTAAGTTGGCGTAAATTTTTAACTCTCGTGTCTCCCGCTACATAAATGCCTTTAGTTTTGGTATGGACCCCATCTTCAGAAATTATATAGCCTTTGTCATCAATGTCGACTATGTTACTAAATATTTGATTATTAGGTTCTTGCCCAATAGCGATAAATAAACCATCTATTTTTAGTTCTTGGGAACTTTGATTTTTGTCTTGGATAGTTATGCTTTCTAAGTAATCTTGGCCATTTAAACAAGTGATAGTTGAATCTAAAATTAAAGTGACATTTTCTTTGGTTTTTAGTTCATTTAAATAAGTAGTTTCGCCTCTAAATTCTTGCCGGCGATGAATTAGATAAACTTTTTTGGCAATTCCGGATAAATATAAAGCATCTTCTAGGGCAGTATTTCCTCCCCCATTAACGGCAACAATTTTGTTTTTGTAAAAATTACCATCACAAGTCGCACAATAAGAAACACCTTTACCAATAAATTCTTGTTCATTTTTTATATTTAATTTGCGATTTTGAGCTCCGGTAGCAATAATGATGCTTTTAGCTTGATATTCATTTTTAGAAGTTATAACAGTTTTATCTGGTAAGATGCGATTAACAGTTTCAATTTTTACTTTCACCCCTAATTTGGTTACTTGATTATATAGGATGGTAGCATATTCAAAACCCGAGATAGATTCAATTCCCGGATAGTTTTCGATTTTACTGGCATTAAGAATTTGACCACCATAGGCTTTAGCTTCAAAAACTAAAACTTTTTTATTAGCCCGAGCAGCATATAAAGCACTAGTAAGGCCGGCCGGACCCGCTCCAACTATAATAATATCGTACATAAATATTCTCCTTTAATTTAATAATTTTTTTATATCTTCTTCTAAAATCAGAGGATTTTCAATTGGTGAAAGCCGTTTAACAATATGGCCTTCTGGGTCGATTAGAAACTTGGTAAAATTCCATTTAATGTCTTCGGGGTTTTCGTAGGTTTTACTTATTTTAGTAATTCCTTTCATCGCCATAATATTTTTGATACCATGAATGTAATCTTCAGGAGCATTGGTTTTAAGATAATTAAACAACGGATGAGCAGTTGGGCCATTGACATCGATTTTTTTTAATTGGTCAAATGTAGTTTGATATTTGGTAGTACAAAAATCATGAATTTCTTCATCACTACCTGGGGCTTGATGCCCAAATTGATTGCAAGGAAAGTCTAATATTTCGAAGCCTTGATTGTGATATTTTTGATATAAATTTTCTAAGGCTTCATATTGTGGAGTAAAGCCACAACCAGTAGCTGTATTGACAACTAATAAAACCTTGCCTTTAAAATCACTTAAACTTAATTTTTCGCCAGTTCTTGTTTCAACTGTAAAATCATAAATATTCATATTTACCTCTTTCTAATTAATTCATTTATATTTTAACACTTAAATTATAATTTTATAATGGTTTAAAATTTTGTCCATCATTAACAAACCCAACATAGATAGTGCCTTTACTAAATTTATAGGAAAATTTTAATTCTATAACATAGGCTGCGGGACTATCAACTAAGTTGGTTAAATCATTTAATAATTGGCCATTGTAGATTTGGTGGGAATTTTGATTTCTAATATATTCACCATCTTTATTCGTAATCAAAAGGTATTGGCCATTTAAAGTATAGGAGTATTCAGGATTATAAGCATATTTAGTTATAATCATTTTATATTTTGTATCATTATTTAGATACATGGCATCTTTAGGACTATTACATGAAACACGAATACGACGTTTTTTAGCTGGTATATAGCATGAATAAGAATTTATTTTAAAAGTATATGGTTTAGTGTTAGCAATTGTCGTATCTTGATAAGTTTCTAAATCGGTTGGATAAAAGTGCGCATGCTCAGCATTGGGAATTGAATGAAAAATAGGAATTTTAGTTGAGTCAATATATTCATAAGTTCGCAGTTCTAAATCATTTAAGCTTATTTCATAATATCTAATATATTGCTTGAAAAGCCCTTTACCCAGAAGTGTAGTTGACAAAAAAAGGCAAAAAATTAATATAAGTATAATAATTATAAATTTGATAAACCTTTGCTTTTTGACATATTTAAATGATTCAATCGAAGACTTTTGAAAATCATATAAAGCTTGTCTTTGAAGTTCTTCATTTTTCACAAATGCACACCTCTTTTACATTATCTATTATATAATAAAAAGAAGAGTTACACATAAGATTTTTGCAAGTTTATTTAGTTAGTTTAAGGGCTTCCTTACCGCCGGCTTGATATTTTCTAACCCATCTTCTGACGGTACTAGGATAAGTATTATATTTTCGAGCAGTTGGTTTATAGCCTTTTTGTAAAGCCATCTCGACCATTTCTAGTAAAATTTTTTCGCGTTCTGCAGCACTTTTTTTAGAATATAAATCTTTTTCATCGACATTGTAAAGTCTAAACTCTGTTGACATATTTTTTCCTCCAAGGATATTTTAATGAGTTTATTATAACATATTTTGTTTACTGATGGTAAACATTTCCGG
>CANQGB010000017.1 GCA_947600335.1 uncultured Bacilli bacterium
GAAACAAAGAAGGATTACAATGTAATCAAAGGAGAGGTACCAGATTTTGGATACGATGTCAAGTTAGCCATCATGGTCGATGGAAAAAAGCAAACAGATATGCCAACCAGTCCACTAGCAAGTAATGGCAAATATTATGATGTCAAAGTAAGTTGTACAAGTAGTAAGACCACAGGTTTATGGGATTATAATGCCTGGAGGTTGAACTTAGATTACATAGAATCAAATAGTAAATGTACCTTAACATTTACCTCAAGTATGAGTAAAACGGATTATGACAAATATATTCAAGCCGGAGTAGCTTTAAGGCGAAATACCTATCGAGGAAAAGATATAACAAGTTATTATAATGGAACCAAAGTAAATGGTCGAGATTTATATGGCCAAATAAGCAATGGAACATTTGATGATATTTATGTTGGCGATTATTTCACTGGCAAAGGTGGAACAATTTGGTTAATAGCCGATTTAGATAATTATTTAGGAACTGGAAATACTCCATTAACAGCTCATCATGCCACTATAATTTCATCAAATAGTTTAGCAACTGCTCCAATGAATTCAACTGATACAACTAATTTTGGGTATTTAGATACTTTAATGTTGTCAAATACATTAAATACAATTTTAACAAATACATTAACACCTGATTTTGGAACACATGTCCTTGAATATCAAAATCTGCTAACATATCAAATGGATGCTCATCGTATAAATCAATTTGGCTTAGAAACAGGTGCTGCATCTGATTGGAAATGGGTAACTCACAAAATAGATTTAATGAGTGAGGTCAATGTTTATGGAACGGCGGTCGTTTCTTCAAACTTTTATGATGTAGGAATAGATAGTCGGCAATATGCGATATTTCAATTAAAACCAGAACTTGTAGTTCAAGGTTTGGATGGAAAGCAATATGATTATTGGTTAAAGGCAATAGCTGATTCTACCCACTTTGTTTATGCTGCTGAAGGTGGCCTTGCATTTCCCGGACTTGCCAATACTGTTAAGAGTGGAGTTCGACCACGCTTCCTAATCGATTAAGGTTAGCTCAAAATTTATTGTTCCATTTTCAAAAATATATACTGAAAGTTTAATCCTGGAATTTGCAACAATTATAACAAAATAATATGTTTTCGTTAGAAATATTTTATGTTTCTAACTTTTTTATTTAGTACAAACATATGTTTACAATAATAATATTTTTTTCTAGGCTTTTTCTAAGTTTCATGATATAATCAAACTGGTGATTTTAATGGCTTTAAAAAGAAGTGAATTACGGGAAAAATGTATGGTTATTCTTTATCAATATGATTTACTAAAAAAGACTAACCCCAATATTGAAGAAATCATTAAAGATAATCTAGAAATCGAAAATGAATTTGTCAAAGATATTGTCTATGGTGTTGTGACGCATGAAAATGAATTAAATGATTTAGCTAATAAATATTTAAAAGATTGGACTATTGACCGTTTAGATAAAACTGGGGCGGCTATTTTAAAAATGGCTTTATTTGAACTCAAATATACCGATACTCCAGAAATAGTAGTTATTAATGAAGCGATTGAACTTTCTAAAAAATATAGTGATGAATCAATCTCTAAAATAATCAATGCCGTTCTAGATAAAATAATACGCGAATAAAATTAAAGAAGGTGAAATTTTATGTTTGATGTTGCTGAAAAGTACCTGACTATAAGCAGTATTAACGAATATATCAAAACTATTTTTGAGGAAAATGAATTCTTGCATAAAGTTTATTTAAAAGGGGAAATATCTAATTTTAAAAATCATACCCGAGGTCATTTATATTTTACCTTAAAAGATGATGCTTCTCGTATTAGTGCCATTATGTTTTACAATCGCGCCGTTACTTTAAACTTTACACCCGAAGATGGGATGAATGTTTTAGTCGAGGGGCGAATTTCTTGCTATCCCGTTGGTGGGACATATCAAATTTATGTTGATAAAATGGAAATGGATGGCTTAGGTAACCTTTATATTGAATATGAAAAATTAAAACAAAAATTAGCCCAAGAAGGTTTATTTGCTAAAGAACATAAAAAGCCTATTCCTAAATATCCTCAAAAAATTGGGATTATCACTGCTAGTACCGGAGCGGCGATTAAAGATATCTTAAGTACGATTAAAAGAAGATATCCAATATGTGAAACGATTCTTTTTCCCTCTTTAGTTCAAGGGGCTAGTGCTGCTGCAGATATCGTTCGTCAAATTAAACGAGCTAATGAATTTGATTTAGATGTCATTATTTGTGGTCGTGGTGGGGGCTCCATCGAAGACTTATGGGCTTTTAACGAAGAAATAGTAGCTCGGGCCATTTATGAATCGAGAATTCCGATTATCAGTGCTGTTGGTCATGAAATAGACTTTACGATTGCGGACTTTGTTGCTGACTTACGGGCTCCAACTCCCACAGGAGCGGCCGAGATGGCTGTCCCGACCATTTTAGATACCTTGAATATCATTAATGAGAAAAGAATTCGGCTTAATCAAACTATCATGCATAAAATAAAAAATATGCAACACATCGTGGAAACTCTTAAAAATTCGTATGTCTTAAAAAATCCCATGACCCTTTATGAATTAAAAGAACAAAAATTAGATAACATCTTAGATAAACTCAATAACCATATTTTAGAAAAAATTAAAACGGGTCAAAACAAACTAGAAGTCGTTAAAAACTCTTATATTTTAAAAAATCCGTTAGCCATTTATGAACCGGCTAAGAACGAAATTAAAAGTTTTAATATGAAATTAAACAATTTTATTCAACACTATTTAGAACAACAAAAACATCAAATTAATTTATTAATAAATACAATCGAATTAAAAAATCCGTTAACTATTTTAGAAAAAGGTTATTCGCTAGTTACGAAAGATGCTAATCTAATCAAAAACAGTAACCAAATTGCAGTTAATGATACGGTAAATATTAAATTATATGAAGGCGAGATAATAGCCACAGTAAAGGAGAAGAAGTAAAATGGAAAAAGAACAAACTTTTGAAAGTGCTTTAGAAAATGTTGAACAAATTTTAAAAGAATTAGAAAGTGGCGAGATTGACTTAGATAAAGCCATTGATAAATATACGGAAGCTATGAAACTAATTAAATTTTGTAATGAAAAATTAGCTAGTGCTACGGAAAAAGTCAACAAAATTTTAAATGAAGATGGCACTTTAACGGAATTTAATGTTGAGGAATAACAATGGAAAATGTTAATAAAGAAATAACTAAAAGAGATGTCGATTTTGCTACTTGGTATACCGATATTTGTACCAAAGCCGATTTAATCGATTATTCGAGTATTAAAGGAAGTATGATTATTCGCCCTTATGGTTATGCTATTTGGGAAAATATTGTTGCCGTTTTAGACCAAGAATTTAAAAGAACGAAGCATGTTAATTTACAAATGCCTTTGTTTATTCCCGAAAGTCTTTTAAATAAAGAAAAAGACCATGTTAATGGCTTTGCTCCCGAAGTTGCTTGGGTAACCGAAGGGGGAAACACCAAACTTGAAGAACGCCTTTGTGTAAGGCCAACTAGTGAAGTTTTATTTTGTGACCATTTTAAAAAAATCATCAAGTCTTATCGTGATTTACCACTTTTATATAATCAATGGTGCACGATAGTTCGTTGGGAAAAAACAACTCGGCCATTTTTAAGAAGTCGCGAGATATTGTGGCAAGAAGGGCATACGATGCATCGTAGTGAAAGTGAAGCCAGAGCTGAATGTTTACAAATGTTAAAAATATACGAAGATTTTCAACGAAATTACTTGGCTTTACCAGTGATTGTTGGTAAAAAAACGGAAAAAGAAAAATTTGCCGGGGCGGTTGATACTTATACGATTGAAGCCATGATGTATGATGGAGTAGCTCTGCAAAATGGCACTAGTCATTATTTTGGTCAAGGTTTTGCCAAAGCTTTTGATATTACTTTCTTAGATGAAAATAATCATCTTCAAACCCCTTACCAAACTAGTTGGGGGGTCACAACCCGAATGATTGGGGCTATCATTATGACTCATGGTGATGACCGAGGCTTAGTTATTCCGCCTAAGATTGCTCCTTATAAAGTAGCACTTATTTCCATTAAAAACACTGAAGAAGTTTTAGCTAAATTAACCGCTATTGAGACAGAATTAAATCAACATAATATTTCTACTATTTTAGATGTCAGCAATAAATCGGCCGGTTATAAATTTGCGGAAGCTGAAGTTAAAGGCTATCCAATTCGCTTAGAACTTGGCCCTCGAGACTTAGAAAATGACAGTATCACTTTAGTAAGACGCGATACCTTAGAAAAAATTAACCTTAAAATAGCGGATATCCTAACCGAAATACCTAAATACTTAGATTTAATCCAAGAATATCTTTACAATCGGGCTATGGCTAGAAGAGATTCAATGCTTTATACTGCTAATAATTACCAAGAATTTAAAGACATTGCTTTAAATAAACCGGGATTTATTAAAATCAACTGGTGTGGGGATGAAGCTTGCGAATTAAAAATAAAAGAAGATACGACATTAAAATCTCGGTGTATCTTAGAAGAAGAAATGGTCGACAATGTTTGCTGTGTCTGTGGTAAACCAGCGAAACATAAAATCTATTTTGGTAAACAATACTAGCAATAATTGGCTAATACCAATTATTGTTTTTTTAATTTTTAACAACTTTTCCATAATATTACTGTAAGGGTGATAATTATGAAAAAAGCAAAAATTATTTTCTTAACATTATTATTAATACCGTTAAATGTTTATGCTTACTCTAATCGGGTAATTGTAGGTGGCGAAAACATTGGCATTAATATTAAATTTGATGGAGTATTAGTTGTCGGTTTTTATAAAGTTGGGGGAAAAGATGTTACATCATCGCCCAATATAAAAGTAGGGGACTATATTAAAAAAGTAAATGAAACCCCGGTTAAAAGCATTAATGAACTAACTAAAGCCATCGATAGTTATCTTGAAAACGATAAAATCACGTTAACTATCAATCGTAAAGGCGAAGAGTTTACTAGTGTTTTATCTTTAATCAAAGAAGATGATATCTACAAAACGGGACTTTATGTTAAAGATAGTATAACCGGAATTGGGACGATGACTTATATTGACCCGGAAACCAAAATCTATGGTTCACTCGGTCATGAAATCGTAGATTCCAACACCAATGAACGCATCGAAGTAAAAAATGGCACCATATTCCAAAGTACTGTGGTGGGCATAAACAAAAGTAGTGATGGAACTCCGGGTGAAAAAAAGGCTGATTTTAATACAAGCATAGTCTATGGCGATGTTACCAAAAATACGAGTTTCGGTTTATTTGGCAACTTTACAGCCAACATGCCGGGTAAAAAACTTTATGATGTTGCTAAACCTGAGGAAGTCAAAATTGGCGATGCTTCAATCTTAACCGTTTTAAACAACAATGAAATAAAAGAATATGCGATTAACATAACCAAAATCAACGAATATAACGACATTAAAAATATCTTTTTTGAAATAACGGATGAAAGTTTATTAGCTAAAACGGGTGGCATCATTCAAGGCATGAGTGGTAGTCCTATAATTCAAAATAACAAGATAATCGGGGCCGTAACCCATGTTATTGTCGATAATGTTAAAACTGGTTATGGTATCTTTATTACGACTATGCTGGAAGAAGGCGAAAAATAGCCTTTTTTTAATTGCCTTAAATTGACAAAAAAAGCCTTTATTTAATGCTATAAAATAAATGGTGATAGAATATGAAATCAATCAAAATGGTACTCTTTTCTTTTTTAATCGGTGGTATTTTAGCGATTGGCTTTTTCTTTTCGGTTAAAGAAACACCCAGTGCCTTAGAAAAAAATATGGTCTATGCTTACCAAGTTGGGGTATATGCATCGCTTGATAACGCAGTTAATGCGATGGCTAGGTACCCTGTAGTCCATAAATATCAAGACAATGGTTTGTATCGGCTATTTATCGGAGTCACTAGTAATAATGAAGAATTACTTTCAAACTATTTTGCTAACTATGAAATTTACAAAAAGCCCTTAGTTGTTTCCGACCAAGTTTATCAAGATATCCAAAAATATGATGAACTTTTAAAAAATAGTTCTAAAGAAAATTATGGGGCAATACTCAATAAAATGCTCGAGGTATTAGATAGTGAATTTCAAAATTAAAGACTTACCCTTATCGGAAAGGCCGCGGGAAAAATTAAAAACGCAAGGAGCTAAGTCCTTAAGTGATGTGGAACTTTTATCCATCCTTTTTCGCACTGGCACCAAAGATTATTCGGCCAAAGATTTAGCCACTAACTTACTAAAAGAAATTGACAATCTTGCCAATTTGCAAGACTTAAGTTACAACTATCTTATTAGCTTAAAAGGTATAAAAGATGCCAAAGCCTTAACCTTACTAGCCGCGATTGAATTAGGTCAAAGACTGGCCTTAAAAGTCAATCAACCTACGAAAATAACCACATCTACTGATGTCTATGAACTATTAAAATATGAAATTGTCAATTTAAAACAAGAAAAACTTTTTGCCGTTTTCTTAAATACCAAAAACGAAGTCATTTCTTACCAAGCCATTTTTACTGGTACCCAAAATCAAAGCATAACCCATCCGCGCGAAATCTTTCATGCCGCGATTAAACACAATGCGGTGAAAATTATTATTGCGCATAACCATCCGAGTGGTAATGTTACACCAAGTCAAGAAGATATTGCCTTTACCAACCAACTTAAGGAAGCAAGTTTACTTTTACAAATTCCTTTACTAGACCATGTAATTTTAGGAAATACTAATTTTTATAGTTTTTTAGAACATAAACTGCTTTAATTTTTTCATACTAAAAATAGGTGAGGATAATGACCCGAAAACAAAAAACGTTTTTACTTCTTATAGTCTTGCTATCTTTAATTCTAAAGGATAGTATTTTTTCGTGGCTTTTAAAACATGACCAATTTTTAAATACCGAGCTTCAATTAAACGACTTAGAAAAAGCCCAATTAATCAAAGAAAATGCCGAATTATCTCAACAATATGGCTATACTAATTTTTATCCTTACGAATTAGAATATTCTCAAGTTTTATATAGAACGCCTTACAATTATCAAGCTAAAATGACTATCTATAAAGGAGCAACTAATAAAGTAGCAGTTAATAATTTAGTTATCAATGACCAAGGCTTAGTGGGCCTTATTTCGCAAGTTTACCCACATACCAGTGAAGTAACTCTTTTAACTGATGAATCTATCTCTTTACCCGTAAAAGTCAATTCGGCTTATGGCACTTTAGTTTGGGACCACAACCAATTAATAGTTAAAGATATCAAAAGAACCAACGAAATAAAACCTGGTGATTTAGTATATACCAGTGATATTTCAACCTATCCGCAAGATATCTTAATTGGCGAAGTAATGGAGATTAATCTAACAAACTATGATTTAGAACAAGTTTTAGTCTTAAATCCTCGTGTAAACTTTGCCGATTTAAATTATGTCAGCATCATTCTAACTACTCGAGGTGAAAAATGATTTTAACTCTTTTGCTGCTCGATTTATATTTTTATACGCACACTAGCTTGACAACTTATTTGTTTTTAATTCCTTTAACGAGTAAAAAAGACAAGCATTTAACCTTTCTCATTTTATTAATTGCCAACATTTTTTTAATTAAAAGTTATTTTCTTTTTACCTTAGCCCTTATTTCTTGTTATATTTTAAATTTTTTTATCAAAATTCCACCCGTCAATATTCTAAATTTTATGTTGCGTTTTGCCCTTATTCTCAGTTTTTTCTTACTATTAAATTATCTTGTATTAAGAATTTATCCTAATCTAGGAGGCTTAATTATTACCTTTATCTTGGCATTATTTTGTGCTAAAAACACCTTAAACTAAATACAATTAAATAGGTGACTTAAATGGATGAATTAATAAAAAATGCTCATGCCCGCAACAAAATGAAAAGGTCTAACTTACTAGCCGGTCAAAATTATCCAACCAAACTCGCATTAAGCCCTCATAAATTTGTTAATAGTTTATTTACGAAAACTCTGTTGAGCATAATTTTAGTTCTTATCTGTGCTATTTATATAAATCTAAGTGACAACAACTATTTAAATTTTAAAAATCATGTTTTTAACAATACCTTATTATTTACCAAAATTAATAATCTTTATTCGAAATACTTTGGCAATATCATTCCTTCTCAAGTCGCGCCAAGTACGCCAGTGTTTGGCCAAAAAATTGAATATACCAAGATTGAAGAATTAAATGGGTCTTATAAAGTTAGTTTAAATTCGCGCCTTATCAATTCCTTAAACAGTGGCATAATTGTTTTTATTGGCGAAAAACCTGACCTCGGGCCAACTATCATCGTGCAAGGCGTCGATGGAACAGACATTTGGTATTCTAATATTACAGTTCAAAATCTAAGTTTATATGACTACATTGAAGAAAATACTATTCTAGGGGAAGCTAGTGCCGATAATATTACTTTAACTTTTATTAAAGATGGCCAACATATTAGCTATGAAAACTATCTTAACTAAATTTAAAATAAAAAATATAACTTATTTAATGATTTTGACATTTCTTTTAACCGGCTATATCAAAAATATCTGTTTAATCTTAGCCATCATTATCTTTCATGAACTCGGTCATGTCTATTATTTAAGAAAATATGAATATGAAATTGAAAGTATAACTATTTATCCCTTTGGGGGTCTCACTAAAACCAATAAATTACTCAATACTCCGATTAAAGAAGACTTACGCATTTATTTTGGGGGAGTCTTTTTCCAAATCATTTTATATTTGATTTTTTTACTCTTATATAAACTTAATATTATTTATGGTAGTACCTTTAACATGTTTTTGCTTTACAACAGTAGCATTTTACTTTTTAATTTATTGCCCATTCGACCATTAGATGGGGGAGAGCTATTAAAATTACTTTTCGAAAAAAAACTAACCTTTCAAAAAGCCTATCACGTGATGAATTACATTTCTTTTATTGGGTTAGGTTTATTTTTAATATTTAATTATCAAACTAATTTAAATGCTTATTTAGTTGGTAGTTATCTATTAGTTAAGTTGATTGAGATATATCAAAAACAGCCCTATACTTTTCATAAATTTTTATTAGAGCGCTTTTTATATGTCTTACCTTATCAAAAAATTGAGCACAATGACCTCTTAACTCCCACGGTTTTAAAAAAAGATACTTTACATTTTTTTAAAAAGAATAATCGTTATTATCATGAAAAAGAAATTTTAGCTAAAAAATTTGACAGAAACACATATTTTTGATAGAATTTATCTTGTTTGAAAGGGCTTTCCTGGAAAAACCGCATGGAAAAGGTCTAAAACATGATGTTACCTTAACAGCGCGTCTTAAAATAAAAAAGGAGGTATGAAATGAAAGCTATATTTACTACGGGAGGAAAACAATATTATGTTGCTCCTGGCGATGTTATTTACGTTGAAAAACTAGACAAAGAAGTAGGCAGCGAAGTTGTATTTGATGAAGTTTTATTTGCTGATGGTGTCGCTGGAACTCCTTATGTTAAAGGTGCTAAAGTTGTTTGTACAGTTGAAAAAAACGGTAAACAAAAGAAAATAGTTGTTTTTAAATTTAAACCTAAGAAAAAATATCGCCGTAAACAAGGTCACAGACAACCATATACTAAGTTAGTTGTTAAAAAAATTGAAGTTAAATAATTATGATAACAATTACAGTATTAAAACAAAATTCAACAATTAAGCAAGTTATCTTTAAAGGTCATGCTAATTATGCGGATTATGGTAAAGATATCGTATGTGCTGGAGTATCAGCAATTATGTCAACTACCATTAATGCTATTTTGAAATTTAAAAAACAAATTGAAGTTATTGATGAAGATGATTTAGTAATTACCGTATTAGAAAATGATAATATAGTCGATACTTTATTGAATAACATGCTTGAATTGTTACAAGAATTAGAAAGACAATATAAAAAGAATATTTCTATAAGAATGGAGGATTATAAATGATTAAATTTTATTTAGACCTTCAACGATTTGCTCATAAGAAAGGACAATCTTCTACTGATAATGGTCGTGATTCTCGTGGCCGTAGATTAGGCGCTAAAGCCAGTGATGGTGAATTAGTAACAGCTGGAAGTATTATTTATCGCCAAAGAGGAACTAAGATTTATCCGGGAACAAACGTTGGAATGGGTAAAGACCATACTTTATTTGCCAAAATCGATGGAATTGTTAGATTTGAAAGATTAGGCCGGGATAAAAAGAAAGCTTGCGTTTACGAAAAGTAAGCTTTTTTTCATGAAAAAAAGAAAATAGAAAAAAGCAAGCCCTATTTTTAATCTTTACGTCTATTTACTATCAAGTAATTTAAAAAAATTCTAAACTACAAAATAAATGCTATAATTATAGTGTAACATAGGAAAGGAGACTAAGAATATGTGGGCTTGGCTTAAAAGATTTTTCTAATAGTTAAATATTAGAATAGGAAAGGCTTGAATAGGCCTTTTTCTTATGCCTAAAAATGTCAAGGACATTATAAAATACAATAAAATAAATTGGATTTATGCTATAATATTGGTGAAAGTAGGGATAGTATGGAAATAACTAATAAATTAATAAAAATATTTGCCTTCTTTTTTGTTTATTTCTTATATTCGACATATTCATTAACCATTGGACATGCTATAGGAATCCAAAATGATTTAATTACAATGGTAATAACGGATATTTTGTTTTTAGTCGTTATTGTTATTGCCTATAAAGATAATATCATGAAAGACTTAAAAATGCTCAAAGAAGAATATACCATTGGTAAGATTTTTAAAACTATCATTATCTGGGTAATTGCCTTATTTATTTTAAATATAGTAATGGGGGCTTTAACTGATTTAATTGCACCAGGTTTGGCTATTGATAACAATACCGATGCTTTATGGAATATGTCCAAAGTATATACGGTTTTTAAAACTTTAATCTTTAGTGTTGTGGCAGAAGAGTTGTTATATCGGGAATCATTACGTGATATTATTGATAATAATGTCGTCTTTGTTATAACTTCAGTTATAATTTATACATTAATGCATTTCATTTTTGCCGGCTTACCTGAAAGCAATGTCTTAATTTACATTATGATATACTTTATTCCAGCCATACTTTTTTCACTCGCATATATCAAAAATAAAAGTAACATAATAATATTAATGCTAATAAAATTTACTTATAATTTAATTCCACTAGCTATTTTATTATTAGGTTTATAAAATAAAAAAAATAAGAAGGGAGGATAACTGATGAAAAGAAAAAACATATTTTCACTTACGATAATTATGGTTTTCATAGTTATAGGTAGTATAACAATCGTATCATCAATTTACAATCGTTATTTTAAACCAGTTACTCCTCTTAAAGTAAGTCAAGAAAGTACCCTTGCATATAATGAACCTTATAAAATTTTAAAAAGTGAAAATAGTAAAGAAGTAGTATATAATGTTATCGATTATGAACGTAACTTAACTTATAGTTGGTCTTTTTCTAAAGAGAACATTGATATTCCTTTATCTAAATCTTTGGAAATGGATATTAATTTACGTCTTAATATTGATGCGATTACTAATAATACTAATATTATAAATGAAAAAGTAAATGATAATAAGTTAATCGTTACTTTTGATTATCATGGTAATTTACCAACCAAAGCGAAAGTATTAGTTGATGTTCAAAAGAAATTTAAAAATGGCGAGCACCTTTACTTATATTATTATAATCCCGAATTAGACCAAATCGAATTTATTGATAAAGATATTGTTGTTAAAGATGGCTATGTTGAATTTGAAATTGACCATTGTTCCGATTATTTCTTAACTGGCGCGGTTGTTAATGAAGCGGTTAATAATCCTAAAAGTATAAATTATGTCATAATTGGTTTAGGAATTATTGTTTTCATTCTTATTGCCATTACGTTAATTCAATCTAAAAAATAATATAATCTGTAAGAAACATAAAGTTTGAATATGTTTCTTTTATATTGCCTAAAACTTACTTGTCAAAAATTAGATTTATGATAAAATATAGACTTAATAAAAGAGGGACTACTTATGATAAACGATTTAAAGATAATCAAGAAAAAATATGGGGAAGAAATGATGCATTTTTGTCGGGATAATTTTTCAACAATTTTGGAAGAACCTGGTGTCTTATCTGATTTATTACTAAACTATTTTGAACCATCCAAAGAATTATTTCCTGATTTAAAAAATAACAATTTAAAAAATAGTTTTAAAACTTTTATATATCGTAAATTTAATAAAGAAGAACCATTAATTATAAGTGAAAATAAAACTCCTCAAGAATTACTATCTAGTGTTGGTTATGACTTGTATGAATGTCTATGTGAAGATGATATTCAAAGTTTTAAAAAATATTATGCTCCTGGTGAAGAACTGTGTACTTTTAACGGAGGCCGATTAAATCAATGTCATGTTTTCTTTGCTGTCAAAAAAGATGTTGATAATATCAAAAGAGAAGATTTTAGCAATCCAAAAAGACAAGACTTATATGGTACTTCGGTGATTAGTATCCAGTTCGATAGAAATGAAGCCCATACTTTATCTATCAAAAATAGGTACAATCATACCGTAGATAATCCTGATGCCACCTTCTCTAACAACTTAGATAATATTGTGGAAGGTTTAACTTATAGTTTTGCTCTGCATTATGACCTTAAGCAAAAACATGTTAACGAATTTGAAATACCCAGTTATGAGTGGGATAATAACGGAAAATATTATAAATATAATTATGAAATAGGTGGTATTTATTATTGTCCTAATAATTGTCTATTAGTTAATCACGAAGCTATAAAGTTTTCTAAAGAAAGATACATTTTAACTGATTATTTTATAATTGATAGACAAGAAAAAACTATTAGATGTTATGATGAAAGAAATATTGATAGTTTTCCCCAATTTTTTCAAGACAATCCGATTAACAAGATTGATTTAGAAATAATCGATAATACCAAAATAGTTAAAATTGAAACGCAAAAAGGAATAGTAACATTAGAATTAGATAAAGAAAATAAAATTATTGGTTTAGCCAATCCTTATATTGAAGAAATTGGTGACGATTTTTTAAATTATAATATATATTTATCTAAGTTAGAGTTGTCCAATGTTAAAATAATTGGCGATTTCTTTTTAGAATTTAATAGACATTTAAAAGAATTAAATTTGCCTAATGTTAAAAAAATTCAAGATAACTTTTTATATTATAATACTACTTTAGAAAATATATATTTACCAAAAGTTGAAATAATTGGTCATTTGTTTTTGATTAATAATAAAATAATAGAACAAATATATTTGCCAAAAGTAAGAAATATAGGAAGTAGGTTTATGTATGTTAATGAATCTTTAACCAAAATGTGTTTCCCAAAAATTGAAACAGTAGACAATTATTTTTTAATTAGTAATAAATGTTTAAAAAGGCTTTATATGCCAAATGTAATGAGAATAGGCTGTGCTTTTTTAAGTTATGTTGAAAATTTAGAAGAAGTTACCATTAATAATGAAGAAGTATATCAAAAATTTTTAAACCAACATCCTGAATATCAAGAAAAGGCTTTAACTAGAAAACTAGTAAAGAAGGGGATAATATGATAGATGATTTAAAAATAATCAAGAAAAAATATGGGGAAGAAATGATGCACTTTTGTCGGGATGCTTTTGCGACAATTTTGGAAACACCCGATGTTTTATCCAATTTATTGCTAACCTATTTTGAACCTTCTAAAATATTATTTTCTGATTTAGAAAAAGAAAATTTAGAAAATAATTTCAAAACTTTTATATATCATAAACATAATAAAGAAGAGCAATTAACTATCACCGAAAACAAGACCCCTCAAGAATTACTATCTAGTGTTGGGTATAATTTGTATGAATGTAAAAGTGAAGAAGATATCCAAAAATTTAAAAAATATTATGTTCCCGGTGAAGAACTCTGTACTTTTAATGATGACCGATTAAACGATTGTTATGTCTTCTTTGCTGTCAAAAAAGATGTCAAAAATATTAGACGAGAAAATTTTAGCAATCCCGAAAGACAAGACTTATATGGCACTTCGGTAATTAGTATCCAGTTCGATAGAAATGAAGCTCATACCTTATCAATTAAAAATCGCTATAATCATACTGTGGCCAATCCCGATGCTACTTTTTCTAACAACTTAGATAACATTGTCGAAGGTTTAACTTATAGTTTTGCCAAATATTATGATTTAAAACAACAATATGTTAATGAATTTGAAATACCAGACTATACTTGGGATAATCGAGGAAAATATTACAAATATAATTATGAAATGAATGGTATTTGTTATGGACCAAATAATATCATTATCGATAAACACAAAGCCCAAAAATATGCCAAAGAAAGATATATCATAGCTGACTATTATATAATTGATAGAAAAGAAAAAGTGATTAGGCGTTTTGGTAAAAGTAAAGATGCCTTTATAGCAATGTTTAAAAATGTCACATTAAAAAAGATAGATTTAGAAATAAAAGATAACAATAAATTAGTTAAAATAGAAACAAGTAAAGGATTAGTAACTTTAGAATTAGATAGAGAAAACAGAATAATAGGTTTAACTAATCCTTATATCGAAGAAATAGGTGACTATTTTTTGTATTATAATAAATGGATATCTAAAATAAATTTACCACAAGTTAAAACTATTGGTGATTACTTTTTAAAATCCAGTAGAGATATAAAAGAACTAAATTTACCAAATGTACTAAAATTAGGCGATAATTTTTTAGCATTTAATCAATACTTAAAAGAAATATCTTTACCCAAAGTAGAAAATATTGGATATGGCTTTTTGTATTACAATGAAATACTAGAAAAAATAAATTTACCAAATGTAATAAATATAGGAAATGAATTTTTGGCCTTTAATACCGAGTTAAAAGAAATATCTTTATTAAAAGTAGAAATAATAGGCTTCGATTTTTTAGATCATAATAAATTATTAACTAAAATAGATTTACCTAATGTTAAAAAAATAGGCTCTAACTTTTTATTTAATAGTAAATTACTAACTGAAATAAATATGCCTAATGTCTTAGAAATAGAATCTGGTTTTTTATATTATAATAATTTATTAGAAAAAATACATTTGCCAAATGTTAAAATAATTGGTTCTGACTTTTTACATAATAATGAATTTTTAACAGAAATAAATGTGCCAAATGTAATGAATATAGGAAAACATTTTTTATCAAGAAACCAATGTTTAGAAGAAGTTATCATTAATAATGAAGAAGTATACCAAGAATTTTTAAGACAACATCCCGAATATCAAGAAAAAACATTAACTAAAAAACTGATAAAGAAGGGGATAATATGATAATGATTTAAAGATAATCAAGAAAAAGTATGGGGAAGAAATGATGCATTTTTGTCGGGATGCCTTTGCCACGATTTTGGAAGAACCAGGAGTTTTATCTGATTTATTACTTAACTATTTTGCACCCTCCAAAAAGTTATTTTCTGATTTAAAAATAACAATTTCGAAAATTATAAAAGGTTACAAGTAATAAATGTTTTAGATGAGATTGTTTATTATCCTATATTAGGAGAACATATTAATTTATACGCTTTAAAACAAGCATTATTGAAAACGAAAAAAACTGTTCTAATACTTTAAAGTTACAAAAAAAACATAGATAAGTTATTATTTATCATTCTATTTTTAACATTTTTTGACAGGCATTAGTATTTATGCTAGAATAGGAACCTAAATCTAGGGGTGTTTTATAATGATAAACGATTTAAAAATAATTAAGAAAAAGTATGGGGAAGAAATGATGCATTTTTGTCGGGAAGCTTTTGCGACAATTTTGGAAGAACCAGGAGTATTATCTGATTTATTACTGACCTATTTTGAACCCTCGAAAGAATTATTTCCTGATTTAGAAAAAGACAATTTAGAAAATAGTTTTAAAGCTTTTATCTATCGAAAACTTAATAAAGAAGAACCATCAACTATTACTGGCAATAAAACTCCGCAAGAACTTTTAGCTAGTGTTGGTTATGATTTATATGAATGTCATACCGAAGCGGATATTCAAAGGTTTAAAAAGTATTATGCCCCCGGTGAAGAACTTTGTACTTTTAATGGAGGTAGATTAATTGATTGTCATGTTTTCTTTGCCGTCAAAAAAGATGTCGATAGTATTAAACGTGAAGATTTTAACAATCCCGAAAGACAAGACTTATATGGAACATCTGTTATCAGTATTCAATTTGATAAGAATAAGGCTCATACATTATCTATTAAAAACAGGTACAATCATACCGTAGCCAATCCTGATGCAACATACTCTAATAACTTAGATAATATCGTTAAAGGCTTAACCGATAGTTTTGCCGAACACTATAATTTAAAACAAGCACATATTGCTAATTTTGAAATACCCAGTTATGAACGAGATAACCAAGGAAAATATTACAAATATAATTATGAAATAAAAGGCATTTATTATTGTACTAATAATTGTCTATTAGTTAATCATGAAGCTATAAAGTTTCCTAAAGAAAGGTATATCTTAGCTGACTATTTTTTGATAGATAGGCAAGAAAAAACTATTAAATGTTATGATAGTAGAGAAGATGATAGTTTTCCCCAATTTTTTCAAGATAATTCGATAAAGAAAATTGACTTAGAAATTAAAAATGATATTAAATTAGTTAAAGTAGAAACAACTAAAGGATTAGTAACTCTAGAATTAGACAAAGAAAACAAAATAATTGGTTTAACTAATCCTTATATTGAAAAAATAGGTGCCTACTTTTTATATTATAATGAATCGTTAACTAAAATAGAATTACCTCTAGTAAAGATAATTGGTTGTAGTTTCTTATATAATAATCAAAATTTAAAAAGCATAGATTTGCCTCAAGTTAATAGCATTGGTTATGGTTTTTTGTATTATAATCAAAATTTAAAAGAAATAAATTTCCCAAATGTTTTAAATATAGCTGAATCTTTTATGCATAATAATACAACATTAATTAATCTATATTTACCAAATGTAATAAATATAGGAGACTGTTTTTTATTCAAAAATCAATGTTTAAAAAAACTTTATATGCCAAATGTAATAAATATAGGAAAATGTTTTTTATACAACAATTTAAAAATAAAAGAATTAATAATTCCCCATATTTTAGAAGTAGGGCAAGATGCCTTAAAATATAATAATAGTTTACAAAAATTAGATATTCCCTATCTTCAAATTATGGGTTCTAATTTTCTCAAAAATAATCATGTTTTAGAAGAAGTTTACATCAATAATGAAGACATCTATCAAGAATTTCTAAGTCATCATCCGGAGCTTGCCAGTCATTCCTTAAGTTTAAGAAAAATAAAATAAAAAACCGTTTCCTAAATTTACATCTTTTTAGATAAATGATATAATTTTTTTAAGAGGCGATGATTAGTGGAGAATTTTATCCCGGATATGTATCAAAGAAGTATCTATAATATTGATTATGAAGCATTAAAGAAACGCGGAATTAAGTGTTTAATATTTGATTTAGATAATACTATTTCGCCCATTAATGTACCAGTTCCTGATAAAGAAGTCAAAGACTTATTTGCCGAGTTAAATTATCTGGGTTTTAAAATCATTATTTTATCCAATTCTAAAAAGGCGAGAGTAGAACCTTTTAAAGAAAAATTAAATGTCGATTCGAGTTATCACAGTCATAAACCTTTTAAGAAAAAATATAAAAAGATTTTAAGAATTTATGATTTTAAAGATACAGAAATTGCTTGTATCGGGGACCAACTCTTAACCGATATTTATGGCGCTAACCGGATGAGTTTTTTAAGTATTCTAGTGAATCCGATGAGTAATGAAGAATATTTACCGACCCGCATTAATCGGACATTGGAAAAAGCCATCTTTAAAATACTAGCTAAAAGGGGTTTATTTTTGAAAGGACAATATTATGAGTAAATGTTTAGGTTGTGGAGTTAAACTTCAAACCACTAATCCTTTATTAGAAGGCTATATCCCCGCCGAATCTTTAGATAAACAAATATGTATGCGTTGCTTTAAATTAACCCATTATGGAACATACCAAAGTGCTAATGTTCCCGATAATGAGGCCATTCTAAAAACCATTAATGCTCAAGCTAAGTATGGTGTGTTTTTGTGTGATTTTCTCAATATCAATGCCGAGATAATCAAGGTTTATCACCAAATAAAGGTCCCTAAATGTTTGGTAATTAGTAAATGTGATTATATTCCGAAAGATATCAATTTAGATAAAATAACGGTCTGGTTACAGGAAACATATCAAATAAGAGAAGAGATATATTACATTAGTTCCAACAAAGATTACAACATTCATTTGTTAGAAAAAATCATGACTAATCAACATACTCCCGAAATCTATTTAATGGGTTTTACCAATGCTGGGAAAAGTACTTTAGTCAATAAACTTCTTAATTCTAATCAAATAACCATTAGTTCGCTTCCCAATACTACGCGCGATTTTATTCAGCTTAATTTCCTTAATCACGGTACCTTAATTGATAGTCCCGGCTTTCAATATCAAGAAAGTATCATCCCCGAAAATGCTTTGCCGCTTCTTAAGAAATTGGCCCCCAAAAGCTATCTTCGCCCGATAACTTTCCAACTAAAAGCGAATGCCAGTATAATAATTGAAAACCTAATTCGCATTACTAATTTAAGTAATCAAACCAACTTAACTATTTATATGAGTAACAATTTAACTTATCAAAAAGTCTATGAAAAGAATAATGCATTAACAGACTTGCCTTTTAACGATTATCAATTTTTACCTAATCAAGATTTAGTTATCAAAGGCTTAGGTTTTATCAATGTAAAAACGGCTTCTAATTTGAGAGTGTATATAGCGCATCCCTCTTTATTAGAAACCCGTCCATCATTATTTTAGAAGAGGTATGTAGTATGAGTAAAATAAAAGTAATGAGTGAAAATTTAGCTAATAAAATTGCAGCTGGGGAAGTAGTCGAAAGAATTAGCAGTGTTGTCAAAGAATTAGTCGAAAATAGTATCGATGCCCAAGCCCAAAATATCATTATCAAATTAGAAGACGGAGGCTTAAAATCTATCAATGTTTTAGATGATGGGTTAGGAATGGATAAAGAAGATGCTACCTTGGCTTTCTTAAGACATGCCACTAGTAAACTTTTACGCGATGATGATTTATTTTTTATTGATACCTTAGGATTCCGCGGTGAAGCCTTACCATCTATTGCCAGTGTCAGTGATGTTTTACTAAAAACTAGTCAAGGTGAAATTGGTACCCTAATTGAAATAAAGGGGGGAAAAATCATTCAAAATGAACCAAGCGATAGTCGTAAAGGCACCAACATTACGGTTACGGAATTATTCTATAATACACCAGCCCGTTTAAAATACTTAAAAACGGAAGCCAGCGAACTAGCCGGTTGTACTTCGTTAATTGAACGCTTAGCACTTTCGCATGAAAATATTGCTTTTAGTTTGTACAATAATGACCAAATCTTAGTCAAAACCAGTGGCAGTGGCAATCTTTTGAAATGTATTCATGAAATATATGGCCTTAATGTTTCTTCTAAAATGTTAGAAATCAAAAATAGTAACGATGACTTTGATGTATATGGTTATATATGTAAACCGGAAATCTTAAAATCTAACCGCAATCATTTTATTACTTTTGTCAATGACCGCTTAGTTAAAAATTATGATATCAATAAAGCCATCAATGATGCTTATTATACCTATAAACCTGATACTAAATTCCCGATAGTTATTTTAAAAATCAATACGGACCCCACTTTAATTGATGTAAATATTCATCCAACCAAACAAGATATTAAATTATCGAAAATTGAGAGTTTATATGAACTAATCTACAATACGATAAAAGAAGCTTTATATAAAAGTTTACTTATCCCGGATGCCATTAAAAAACCGGAATACAACGAAGTTAAAGAAGATATCGTTAATACTTATGTCAAAGAAAATACGGAAGAAACTTATGTCAATAATAATAGCAGTCAAGTCGTAATGGATTTAAGTTATGCTCCGGAAAAAAACCAAGATGAACCAATAGTCATCAATGAAGAATTAAAAAGTTTAGTTTTATATCCTGTGGGTATTGCTTTAGGAACCTATATTATTGCCCAAAATGATGAAGGTGTTTACTTAATTGACCAACATGCGGCCCAAGAAAGAGTAAATTACGAAAAATATCTCCAAGCCCTAAAAGACAAAGAAATAAGTACGACGGCTTTGTTATTTCCCATCACCGTCGAATTATCTCCAAGTGAATTCTTAATTCTCAAAAATAATTTAAATGTTTTATTAAATATGGGATTTAAAGTCGAAGAATTTGGTTTAAATACTTATATAATCAAAGAACATCCCACATGGTTAAAACCGGGCTATGAAGAAGAATCTATTCGAAAAATCATCGACTTAATCATCAAAAACCAAGGTGAATTTGATGTTGTTAAATTTAACGAACATATCGCGATAACTTTAGCCTGTAAAATGAGTATTAAAGCTAACATGCGCATTAGTTTAGAAGCAGCGGAAGAGTTATTAAACGAACTTGTAACCTGTGATAATCCCTATAACTGTCCGCATGGAAGGCCAACGATTATTAAATTTTCAATATATGACTTAGAAAGAATGTTCAAAAGGGTAATGAACTAATAATTTGTGATATTTAGGTAATAATAAAAGTGTGTGATAAAGATGGAAAGAAAATATTATAGATTAATCGTTATGATAGGAACCATTATGGTCGTTAGTTTAATTTTACTTTTGAATGGCCATAAATTATTTGCTAAGGAAAATAATAAGGCTGCGAAGAGTACCGAAAGTGTAAATAATCTTATCAATTCCAATCAAGATAAAGAACTTATTACGAATAAATTATATGGCGATGGTTTTGTCTATCTAGTATTTCAAAAAGATGGTTTCCAAACTAATTATTTAGTTGATTATAAAACGGGAGAAGAGAAGAATTTAGAAGACTTTATTCGGGAAGATAAAAAAAGTGATTTTCAAAATAAAATTAACGAACTATTAGAATTAAAATATCCTAAATTTGTTGTTGAAGCTATTAAAAATAGTTCCGGTAATCGTACTTATAGTTTAACGGATAATGAATTAGTTATCGAATTTTTAAATGTCGATTTAGAATTTGCCGAAGAAACAAAGTTGGATTTAAAAATCAATTTTAATGAAATCAAAGATTATCTTACTTTTGCGATTGAAACATCTTTAGAATATGAAAATGAAAATGGTTATGTATATGATAAAAATAAAAAAACGATTGCCCTTACTTTTGATGATGGACCGAATGGTTCCCGAACTAACGAAATTTTAAATATCTTAGAAGATAATAAAGCCCATGCCACCTTTTTTATGGTAGGTAATAGGATGGCTAGCGGGGCCAGTACAATTTTAAATGTTTTAAATCATAATTGTGAAATTGGTAGTCATTCTTATAATCATACAAGCATGAAACGCCAAAAATTAGAAGAAGTCATTGCTGATGAAACTAAAACCGAAGAAATTTATAAATCAATTACGGGTCATGACTTAATTTATACTCGACCTCCTTATGGAGCTGTTAATAACGAAATTAAAGCGGCGTTAACTAATTACATTATCAATTGGAATATAGACCCCGAAGATTGGTTATATCGCGATAGTGAAAGAGTAGTTAATCATATTTTAGAACATGCTGGTGATGGAGACATTATTTTACTTCATGATTCTTATGATTCCACAGTTGAAGCGGTAAGAGAATTACTACCTAAGTTATATTTACAAGGCTATCAAGTAGTTAGTGTAGGGGAACTAGCTAATTTAACGGGCAATAATTTAGAATTAAATACTATCTATCGGAGTTTTAAAAGAAATTAAGTAAGAAATCATCTTCATCTTCCCCAAAGATACTGATAAGTAAAGAAATAATCCCAGCAATTAAAAATAACACTGCGGCAACAAAGCCCGCGTTAGCCCAAAAAACTCTTTTAGGAGAAGCATTAGCTCCTAATTTTTTTATTTCTTTGTAATTTAATAAAACAAAATAAAGATAAATAAAGAAAGTAATAATAAAGATAGTGGTATTAATAGTTCGAAAATTTTTTCGGGCATCTTTATTTTTGGTAACGGTATAATTTTTTTCATAATAATTAGAAATAAGAGCAAATATCGCTAAAAAAATATAAATAATCCATACATAGTCTTCAATTTTTAGTTCATTTAATGTTTCATTAATATCGTTCATATTAATAATTATACGGTTTTAAAAATAAAAAAAGTCCTAAGGACTTATTGATTGGGAGCTAATTTATAATTATTTTCTATCTAATTGTTCAAATACAAATTTACTATTACTTGTCTAAAGATAAATAAAAGAATAATAAATATTAATAATATTATAAAAGATTTTGGACTGTAGTTATCTTCATGAGTTTTACCTTTAATTAAAATAAAACCAATTTCATCCAAAAATAGGGCTATACTAATTGCTAATAGATACAAATTTTGGTAAAAAATCGATATGCTAAAAAGGATTATAGTAAACAAAGCCCCATACATCCAATGATGCGTTCTAAAGTTTTTAATAGTAGGACTAGGTTTAGGAAATAAATAAACCCATATTCTAATAATGACAATGGATATAGTAGTAACTAGAAATAAAATATCAGCTGAATTCATAACATCACTCTTCTTAAATATAGCATATTTTAAATCAATATTTAATTGTTTTTATTATAAATTAACAATTTTCATTGCCAAAATTAATTACTTTCAATCTAAATAAAGTAATTCTGGATATATCCCAAAAATTTTTTGAGTTTAATTATAGGTAATCATTGTAGGTAATTTACGACTTTTAACAGACTATAGAGTAACATTAACAATTTATCTATAATATTTTGATCTTTCTTTTAACGGAACTAATTTTTTTATCGCTTGTATTTCTTCCTTTAATCTCAGTTCACTATCAGGTACTAAAAATTGATTTTGTTCATAAGGAATATATTTTTTTAAAGTACTATCATATATCATAATAGGTATTTGATGAATCGTAAAATCATTTAATAAATAATTATAGAATGTTTCGTATGGTTTTAGATTACTAGTTGTAATTCCTTTTTGACATCTTTCTACCAAATGATATTGCATATATTGTACAATAACAGTTTTATACCAATCAAGAATTAGATTTTTTTTATGCCAATAATAATCATATTCAAAAAGCCGATTATGTCTTTCATGATATTGTTCTTCAGTTTCTTCTGACTTTTTCGTATATATATTTTTTGTAGAGCAATACTTTTGATAAAATTCTGTTTTGTTTAAGGCAATACAATTTTGACCAAACCCATCCATAAATGTATCGGCTTGATAACAATTATAGAAAAATCTATCTAAATCATTAGTAAATTTAATATATGGATCTTTTTTAGGACCATATTTTTGGTTAAAATATGTAGTATATTCAAGTCTTGCTTTAAAATATTCAATTCTATTTTGAGCATACCATTTTTCTTCTTCTATATTTATATTATTTTTATTTTCAAATTCTTGGACCCAAGTGTTATGGCTTGGCATCCGAAAAAAACATTCAAAGTATGATGTCAATTTATTATTATCATGTCCACCAATTCCCAAAGGATAACTATAATCTAAAATTTCTCCATTTTTAGTTAAATATCCAATAAATCGTGGATTTCCAAAATTATCTTTTGAATATTCTGAATCATTTACTATAACATCTTTAAAAGGCAATGTCATATAAAAATTCCTTTCTTAATAAATTATCAAAATTTAAAATAAAAAATGTTGCATGACGAACATTTATTCGATATAATTATTTTAGGAATACTTAGTTAGTTTAGGTACTATTCTCCTTTACTTTAAAAAGTGGAAGGAGGTGAAGTTATGAGAAAATCAGAGAAATATCTTTGTACTATCATAATACTCCTTATTATTGTGAT
>CANQGB010000018.1 GCA_947600335.1 uncultured Bacilli bacterium
TGCAATGTACAACAATTAAAAAACGAGCTAACCCTTTAATTACTTGGGCTGGCTCGTTTTTACTGTCAAAGTCAAGAAACTAAAATACTTTTAAAGTCAATTATTGAGAGACAAAAAATATTTGTTATAAAAAAAATTAGTTATGGGATGCTTTTTCATCATACTAGTTAATCCTTAATTAATTCTTATTTACTTAACTTTCGTGATAAAAATCCTTCTTGCCAGACTTCATCTAAACATTTTTTTAAATCGGCAATGCCAAATATTTCGTGTTCTTTATGCCAATATGTTATTTCATTAACTCTCGAAAAAATATAATCAGCCATTAATTTTTCCATTGTCTTTAAATCAATATTTCCTTGTACTAAATCTAGTTCTAATTTTTGCATATAGGCTTTAATACAAAAATCATTTATTTCTTTAAAGTATTGTTTAAATTTTCTAGGATTTATTATTGCTCCCAAGCCAAAACACATTTGATATAAAGTATCGGAAATGATTAAAAATTTTTGAATTTCAGTTAAAGGAACATATTTTTCTAATTCGTTAATTAAGCCTTTTAAGTTGGCATTTAAGTAGAATTTACCCATTTTTTCACGACCAACGATTTGCTCAATACTGATACTAATGTACATAGCCATGATATAGGCACTAGCTAATGATTGATGTTCTGAGTTTTCCCGTGTTTCAGAATGATAATATTTTTCAGTTAAAAGTTGCGTGTAACCTTCATTAAGACAATTTCCGATGTTAACTTTTTTAAATTTGTTTAAACCTCTAACCCAAAAGCCAGAATAAATAGCATCGGGAGTTAAATAAGTCCCCGCCATATGAAATAACTCATGAAACATAATTAAATTGACATGCGAGCTTTTATTATTATACACAAGGGTATTGCTAAGGGGTTCATACAAACCTAAAACATTATTGTTCCGGCTAAGTATTTTATCAGCTAAAACAAGATGTAAATAACTCACGTTATAATAAAAATTAGCTAAATCTTCTTTATTAAAATTATCTTGTAAAATTTTCGCAAAATCATACAGTTCTAAACTAAAGTCTTTTAAGTTTTCAATATCAATTTCGATATCGACAGGAGTTTTAGAATAATCTAATAATGACCATAAATTAGCATTTTTCATTAATACACACCCCCTACTACAATTTTTTTTAAGTTAATTCTATTTTTTTCTTACTTTTTGTAATATCGCGATATATTATATTTTTTTGAAAACTAGAAGTCAACTATTCTTTGAGTTCAAAAATATAAGATTATTCATATACTTTAAGGGAGAAAATATGATATATTATTTTAGGTGATATGATGAAACTTTTAATTGGGGATAAATATATAGAGATTAAAGAGGCCAAAACTTTTAAAGAACGTTTGAAAGGTTTAATGGGGCAAAAAAATATTAGTTATGGGATGCTTTTTAGAAATTGTAATTCAATTCATACTTATTTTATGCAAGAAGCTATTGATGTTATTGGTTTAAATGAAGGTAATGAGATTATTTTTAAAGAAGAAAACTTACGCCCAAACAAATTAATCATGATTCATCGAAGCCTAAAAAAAACTAGTATTTTAGAATTACCTCATCATACTAGTCAATCTTTAAATATTGGTGATAAAATTAAATTTGATTAATTCTTATTTACTTAGCTTTCGTGCTAAAAATCCTTCTTGCCAAGCTTCATCTAAACAATTTTTTAAATCAGCAACACCAAAGAATTCTTGAGTTTTATTAAAATAAATTACTTCATTAATACCCGAATAAATATAATCAGCCATTAACTTTTCCATTGTTTTTAAATCAATGTTTCCCTGTATTAAATCTAGTTCTAATTTTTGCATATAAGCTTTAATACAAAAATAATTGACGTCTTTAAAACATTGTTTAAATTTTTTAGATTTTAAAATAGAGCCATAACTAAAATACAACTTATTTAAATTGTCAGAATCAATTAAAAATTTTTGGATTTCAACTAAAGTTGCATACTTTTCTAATTCGTTAATTAAGCCTTTTAAGTCGGCATTTAAATAAAACTTACTCATTTTTTCACAACCAACGATTTGTTCAATACTGCCACTTACGTACATGGATACGAGATAGGAATTGGCTAACAGTTGATATTCGGAGTTTGTTGGGGCTTCTAAATGATAATATCTTTCCGTTAAAAGTTGCGTGTAACCTTCATTAAGGCAATTACCAATATTAACTTTTTTAAATTTGTTTAAACCTCTAACCCAAAAGCCCGAATAGATAACATTAGGAGTTAAATAAGTTCCTGACATATGAAATAACTCATGAAACATAATCAAAGTGGCAAGAGTACGTTTATTTTGATATGTAAGAGTATTACTAACTGGTTCATAAAAACCTAAAACATCATTTTTCAAACTAAATATTTTATTCGATAAAGTAATATTTAAATAACTAACATTATAATAAAAATTAGTTAAGTCTTCTTTATTAAAATTATCTTGTAAAATTTTCGCAAAATCATATAATTCTAAACTAAATTCTTTTAAATCCTCAATATCAATTTCGATATCGACAGGAGTTTTAGAATAATCTAATAATGACCATAAATTAACATTTTTCATTAATATCCCCCTACTACGATTTTTTTTAAAGTTATTTTATTTTTTTCCGAATTTTTTCTCTTCCTTTTCGCGATATATTATATTTTTTTTGTGACTAGAAATCAACTATTCTTTAGTTTCCAAATATAAATTCTCATACTTTAGTTATATGATGAATGGGCAATTATAAAATTAAATTTGATTTATTTTAATTTATTTAGTTAATTTAAGAGTTAAATCATCAGTCATAAATAATTCTTGCCATGTTTCATTTAAACATGTTTTTAAATCCGCAATGCTAAATACTTCAAAAGTTTTAAATGTACGTATTTCATTAACAATAGAAAAAATACAATTAGATAAATTATCAATATATATAGACATATCAATTTTATGTTCTAATAAATCCATTGTTAATTTTTTACTATAAGCTGTCATTAAAAAATAATTTACATTTCTAAAAGTTTGAATAATTCTTTTATTAAATAAAATAGCAAGAGGACTCGTGTTAATTTTATATAAAGTATCCGTATTAATTAAAAACCTTTTAATTTCATCTAATGAAATATATTTTTCTAATTCACACACTAACCCCCATAAATCACCATTTAAATATAATTTAGTCATTTTATTTTTACTAACTATTCGTTCAATATTATCACTTATATAAATTGGAAGCGAATAATTTTTTCTTATTTTTTCATATCCTTTTATATCTTTTACATCTAACTTACTATATCTCTCGGCTAAAATTTCCGTATAACCTTCATTAAGGCAATTTCCCATGCGTTCTTTTTTTATTTTTTTTAAACCAGCAAAAAAACCTGAATATACAATATCAGGGGATAAATAAGTTCCCGACATATGAAATAATTCATGAAATAAAATTAAAGAAGCCAAAGGACTTTCATTTTTATACATAAGAGTTTTGCTAAATGGTTCATAAAAGCCTAAAGTTGTATGACGATAAGGTTTATCAGTATTTTTTAAAACTATTTTTAAGTCAGCCACATTATGATAGAAATTGGCTAAATCTTCTTTATTAAAATTGTCATGTAAATTTTTGGCAAAATCAAACAAGTCTTGATTGATATTTTTTAAACTTTCAATATCAATTTCTTCTTTAGCCGGCAAAAATACTCTCTTTTGGTTTTCTTGCTCTAATAATGACCATAAATTAGCATTTTTCATTAATATTCCCCCTACTTTGATTTTTTTAAAGTTAATGTGATGGTCTTTTCTACATCTTCATCCGTAAAAGTATGGAAAGTCTTCTCTTCAAAACAAATCTCATCCATTAAAACTGAAACAAAATTTAGAAGTCTATTAACCATTTCCGTTTGCGGAATTTTTTCGTGGATTAATTTTTTTAAATAAGTGTTCAATAAAAAGTAATTAGCATATCGCATAGCTTCTTTTATCGTATCTATTTTATCACAGGTTAAATGTTGCCATAAAATATCGGTGCAATTAAGAAAATAAATAATTTCGGAATCACTATTAAATTTTTGTAAGTTTTTAACTAAACCTTTTAAATCGGCGGTTAAATATAATTTTTCCATTGATTCTTGGCCAATGATTTGTTCTAGTTTTTGACCAAAATATATGGGAATTTGATAATTTTCACCATAATTGTTTTTTCCATCAGTTGTAACATTACCAAAATATCTCTCCGTTAATAATTCAGTATAGCCTTCATTAATAACCTCGCCAATGCAAACTATTTTTTTATTTTGGACATATTTTTGAACAAAACCCGAATAGATCATCTTTTCTTGTGTATAAGAACTAGCCATATGAAATAATTCATGATAAATAAGGCCCGATAATTTTTCATAAACCTTGATTTGATTTTTTAAAGAATTATAAAGTCCTAAGGTATCGATATCCTTAAAATTTTTTTCATTCTTTAAAACTTTAATTTTTAAATGGCTTATATTACGATAATATAAAGCTAAATCTTCAGGGTTTCGGGCATTTTTAATAGTTGTATCAAAATTACTTAAAAGATTAGCTAAAGGCTTACCTTGGAAATTATAATTGCTAATTTTTAAGTCTACTTGGGGAGAATTTTTGATGTTTTCGATGTAATCTAACATAAAAGTAACCTTCTATAATTGCATAGAGTTAGTTAAATCAATATCATCACCATAAATAAAATTAATGGCTTCAACATATAAATTTCTTAATTCTTGTTGCTTTTCAACAATTAGTTTATATTGGTCACAAAGTTCATTAACAATATAGTAATTATTACCAGCTTCATCTTCTAAAATTTGCGATTTAGTTTGTTTTTCGTCTAAATAATAACTAGATTCAATAATATTAATTTTATTTATTTCATATTCGATGTATCCAACAATAACTTTAAGCATAGCTAAAATATCCACTAGATTATCATCGGTAGCTAAATTTTTGTCAATTATATTCATTAAAGCCCCACTTATAGCATTGATTAAACATAATTTATTCGTATTTAAATATTTATGACCATTATTCTTTAAAGTACTAACAATCATTGCATAGTTATTTTGGATAGAAATTATTTTTTGACTATATTCTGTAAATTTATCTAAATTATCAAGGGTTTTAACTTGTTCACTTAAAATAAAACGCTTTTCTTTTTCAATCATCATCGTATATTTAGTATAGTAATTAGGGTTTATCCTATCTATATTTATATTCATGTTCTTTCCTCTTTCTTCTCGCGATATATTATATTTTTTTAGAGGTTAGAAGTCAACTATTCTTTTAATTCAAAGATATAATCGAGGATTTGGACTTCATCGCCATATTTAGCGCCCATTTTTAAAAGTTCTTCTTCGACTCCCATGCCTTTTAGTTTCCGGGCAAAACGCGCAACTGATTCATCTTCGGTAAAACGTGTCATTTTAAATAATTTTTCGATTTCAGCCCCTTTAAGAACCCAAACACCAGAATCATTGGTTATAGTATAAGGCTTATCTTGTTGGAATTTGTATATGACATAATTTTCATAATCTTTTTCTTCATAGATATCAATGTCCGGTAAAGTAGAAATCATTGTGCCAAGATAATTAATTAATTTTTCAAAACCTTGATTGTCTAAAGCACTGACCGGGAAAATTTCTAAATGGGGATAAGCTTTTTGGAATTTTTCTAAGTTTTCTTGAGCAGCGGGCAAATCCATTTTATTAGCAATGACGATTTCTTTTTTTTGTTTAAGTAAATCACTATATTCTTCAATCTCTTGGCGAATAATTCGATAATCTTCAATAGGATTTCGACCTTCAAAAGCTCCCATGTCGATTACATGGGCAAGAATTTTAGTACGGGATGCATGTTTTAAAAATTTAGTTCCTAAACCCACGCCGGTGTGAGCATTTTCAATTAAGCCAGGTAAATCAGCGATCGTAAATTGGGTTTGGTTAGCTAATTTTACAACGCCAAGATTAGGACTTAAAGTGGTAAAGTGATATGGGGCAATTTTGGGTTTAGCGGCACTAATAAGACTTAAAATAGTACTTTTACCAACACTAGGCATACCAATTAGACCGACATCGGCCATAACTTTTAATTCACAATGAATTAATACTTCTTCCCCGGGTTCACCTAATTCACTTAGTTTAGGAGCTGGTTCATTATGAGTAGCAAAAGCTTTATTGCCTCTTCCACCACGGCCACCATGTGCGACAATTAGTCTTTGTTTATCTTGGGTTAAATCACCTAAAATTAAATTGTTGTCCGCATTATAAACTGTTGTTCCGGCAGGAATTTTAATGATAACATCTTCCGCATTAGCCCCCGTCATATTACGACCTTTGCCATTAGTACCTTTTTCGGCTTTAATTTGTCTTTTATAATGTAAATCTAACAACGTTTTTAAATTTTTATCGACTTCTAAAATAATGTCGCCACCTTTACCACCAGAGCCACCATCAGGTCCACCCATTGGGACATATTTTTCCCGACGAAAAGATGTACAACCATCGCCACCTTTACCGGCAATTAATTTAATTGTTGCCTCATCAATAAACATAGCATCCACCTCTTTTCTTATTATACAAGAAAACTAGCCTTTTGATAAGTATTTATCGGGCTTTTGTCTAATTAATAAAAAAACTGTTTCCAATAATTACTTGGTCACAGTTTAATAAATTTTAAAATAAACTCAATTGACTAGTTTCGGGCATACCTTCAAAAATACCCATAGACCGCATTTTTTCAATAGTAGATTGATTAACTTTACCGCGATTTTGAAAATCTTCGACACTATAGAAAGGTTTGATGTTGCGTTCTTCGATTATTTTCGCCCCAACGGCATCACCTAGGCCATCTAAAGACATAAATGGTAAAATTAAACTATTGTCTTCTTCATTCATGACAAAATCTTTACCTAGACTAGTTTTAATATCAATCATTTTAAATTTAATGCCTCTTGCACTCGCTTCTAAAGCAATTTTTAAAGTTTCTAATAAAGATTCTTCTTTGTTGGTAGCTTCATAACCTTTACTTTGAATTTCTAGCATTTTCGCTCTAATAGCATCATAACCTTTAATCATACATTCAGGGTCAAAATCATCTAAGCGAGTTGAAAAATAAGTGCAATAGTAAACAAGCGGTTTATGAACTTTATACCAGGCAATTCGAAAAGCACTGGTAACATAAGCAGCAGCATGGGCCTTAGGGAACATGTATTTTATTTTTTGACAAGAATTGATATACCAATCCGGAACATTGTGTTCTTTTAAGATTTCGACATAGCCATTCCATTCTTCGGCATTCGAAGCTTTCGCGGCTTTTCCTTTCCGCACAAATTCCATTATTTTAAAGGCTTTTAAAGCTGGGACACCTTTGTTCATCAATTCCACCATGATGTCATCCCGACAACCAATAACATCTTTAAAAGGACAAATATTTTTTTGAATTAATTCTTGAGCATTACCTAACCAAACATCAGTTCCATGGGCTAAACCAGCTATTTTAACTAACTCGGCAAAAGTAGTCGGCTTAGTATCTTTAACTAATTGAATGGTAAAAGGAGTACCAAATTCAGGAACCCCTAGAGTACCAGTTTCACACATAATTTGTTCTTTGGTAACACCTAAGGCTTTAGTGGATGTAAATATTGACATCGTAGCTTTATCATCTAACGGAACTTCAGTAACATCATCCCCGGTTAAATCTTGAATCATTCTTAATTGGGTCGGGTCAGTATGACCTAAAATATCTAGTTTTAAAACATCGGCATCAATGGCATGGTAATCGAAGTGAGTTGTTCGCCAAGCTTGAGTTGGGTCTTCGGCAGGATATTGCACTGGAGTAAAATCAAATACTTCCATATAATCAGGAATAACAACAATTCCACCAGGATGTTGACCAGTCGTTCTTTTAACGCCTGTGCAACCAATAGCTAAGCGTTCAACTTCAATGTTACGCATAATAATGCCTTTTTCTTCACAATAACCTTTTACATAACCATACGCTGTTTTTTCGGCAACTGTACCAATCGTTCCAGCTCGATAGACATTATCAACGCCAAACAAAACTTTGGTATATTCATGCGCACTGGCTTGGTTTAAATCGGAGAAGTTTAAGTCAATATCAGGTACTTTGTCGGCATTAAATCCTAAGAATGTCGCAAAGGGAATATCTTGACCATCTTTAGCCATTTTAGTTTGACACTTAGGACACATTTTATCAGGTAAATCGAAACCACAAGAATAAGTAGCGCCCAAAGGTTTACCTTCTTCATCTAAAAATATACTATGCTTACATTTAGGACAACGATAATGAGCAGCCAGACTATTAACTTCTGTGATGCCCATCATATTGGCAACAAAACTGGAACCAACACTACCTCGCGAACCAACTAAGAAACCTTCATCATTGGAGTGCTTAACTAATTTTTGGGCAATTAAGTAAATAACATCATAATTAGCACCGATTATACCACCTAGTTTTTTCTCGGCAATTTTTTGTTTTTCTTCATCGGTACCCTCTTCTTCTAAATGTTTCTTAACCATTTCCGTAACCGCGACTTTTCCCTTAATAATGGTTTCATGAACTAAAGAAAAGGCTTTTTCTTCATCGGCTTCTTCGGCTTTACAAGCATTAATAATGGCATCACCATATAATTCTTTAGCCAACCGTTCTTCGATGTTAATTGGTAGAGGCTCGCCATATAAGTCTCTGGCTTTGGTGTAGACTAAATCGGTCATAGTTTCAACTGAATTAGCAATTCTAGGAGCAAAAGGTTTAGGCGTATCAATAATAACTTCGATTTCTTCCACCATATCCGCAATTTTATTAGGGTTTTCAACAACTATTTCCTCAGCCTCACTAGGTTCTAAAAAGTTAAATTCTTCTAACATTTCAGCTGTAGTTTTTAAATACATATTAGGTACTTCTAACCCTTTTCTTTTTAAAGGATGGAGTTTACCATTGAATTTTTGGTTAATAATAATTTCGCGATAAATCTTGTCATTTTTGGTTAAATTATGGACATCACCTGAGGCTACCACGGGTTTACCGGCTTCTTTGGCAATTTTTACTATGCGTTTTAAATATTCTTGGGCATTAATAATGGTTGGAAATTTAGCTTCGGGACCAATTAAATGACTAAAGACACTTGGAGGTTGTACCTCAATGTAGTCATAGAAACTCATCATGTTAACTAGTTCTTCATCTTCTTTACTACCCGCTTTGTCAAATACCTCGCCATTAATACAACCTGAACCAATTAGCAAGCCTTTTCTTAATTTTTGCACTTCTTTTCGAGGAATTTTCGGTTGTTCATTTTTATATAAATATTTGGTATTGGCAATGGAAATAATTTTAAATAAATTTTTAAGACCTTCCCGATTTTGCGCAATAATGGTCGCATGGAATGGGAAAGAAAACCGGACTAAAGCTTCTTCATCAATATTGGCGAGCAATTCATCAGTCGTACTAATATTTTGGTCGTATAACGATTTAGACATTTTGTAATAGGCTAAACTGGTTCCTTCGGCATCATAATCAGCCCGGTGGTGTTTATCTTCATCCCATTCAATATCTAATCTTTTGGTTAATGTTTGGAGTTTATGATTCGGCCAATCGGGATGAAGCATTCGAGCCATACTCATGGTATCTAAGACGGTTTTATCAAATTCGCCTAAGTTGTATTTATTGCAAGCGGCTTTCATGAAGGAAATATCAAACTTCGCATTATGAGCAACCATCGGTAAATCGCCAGCCCACTCTAAAAATCTTTGGGTGACATTTTGTTCACTATCTTTGCCATGGACCATTTCATCCGTGATATAAGTTAATTCGGTAATTTTTTTCGGAATAGGTCGTTGGGGGTCAATTAATTCATCGAAACGGTCGAGAATTTGGCCCTTTTGAATTTTAACAGCTCCGATTTCAATCATTTGGTCACTACCAGCATAGAACCCTGTAGTTTCCGTATCGAAGACGACAAAAGTATCTTCTAGTAAATTGTAAGTTCGATTATTGACAATAATATCAATATCATCATTGACAATGTTCATCTCAGCGCCATATAAAACTTTAAAATGCTCATTCGATTCTTTACCTTTATTGTAATCACAAACAGCATGGTATAAATCGGGAAAAGCTTGGACACAATTATGGTCGGTAACAGCAATGGCTTTATGCCCCATACCAATCGCATGATTAACTAAAGTTTTCGCATCAATTACGCCATCCATCGCACTCATCATCGTATGAGTATGTAGTTCAACTCGCGGTTTTTCGGCTTCATCTTTTATAACCTCATCTTTTGAAGCTATTTTATCAAACTGACGAATACTTAAGACTAAGTCTTTACTAAAAGAATCAAATTCGACTTTACCTTGAAAACGATACCATGAACCAACCTTTAGTTTTCCTAAAGTTTCTTGATATTCTTCTTTTTTCTTTTTAAATATTTTGGCTAATAAACTATTGGTCTTATCACTAATTTTTAAAGTAATGATATTAATATTTTCGCGTTCTAAAGTATCAATACCAAAGACATAAGCTTCCACCACTATACTTTTGATATCGCCCATGATATTACTAATCGCAGTTACTTCGCCGGTTATTTCTTCTTTCGTTTCCTTATTCTCTACTTTAGGTGGTTCAACTATCGGAATCTCCGCTGTTTTAGATTTTTCAATGTCATTTTTAACTTCTTGATTTTTAGTTTCATTAATAATACTAGTAATTTCAAATTCTCCTAAACCATAAGAATATAATTCCATAGCCAAGTTTTTAGCTTCTTTTTTGATTTCCAATTCTTCTAATTTGGTGGCAACTTCTACCGTAATTATTTCATCTTCAATCGTAATTAATGAATCTAAGATATTGACTAAACTAGGTCTTTTATTGACTAATTTCTTAATTAATTCTTGAAAATAAGCCATGATATCTTCCGCGGTTTTCTCTTGATAGCTAAATTTAACAAAACATTTCTTTTGTCTGTTAATTCCCAAACTGGCACATTCCATTAACCTCGTAGCATTTTGATAACTTATGACTTTGGGATTTTCAATATAAACTTCAAAGATGTCTTTTTGTTTTAAATAAATAACTTTTAAAACTTTACTGTCTTTAAATTCTTCATTTAAAGGTTCAAATTCAATACTTTTAAAAAATCGTTGTAATTCATCATTCATTTTACTTCACCTACTACTTTTTGATAATATTATTTACATTTATTTGATATTTGTCATATCTTTTAGTCACTCGCCCTTGAAATTCGACAATATTAGAATTTTTTAAATCTTCAATTAACTTAACTTGTTTGGCAAATATAACAAAGTTGCCTTTTCCCGTTTCATCACTACCTAAAATAAAAGCCATTTCTTCACCTAACTTGGTTTTAGTTTTTTTTATGCTTTCAATTAAAACGACACATTTGATATATTTATCAAAGTTTTTGGCTAAGTCTTGCATTTTGACAAAACCATCGCGGACATATTTCGTAACAGGATGATTGCTAATATAAAAGCCATAACTTTCGAGTTCTAGATTAATTTTATTTTCTTCATCAGGAAATTCTTTAATGACTGGTTCGAGAATTAACGGCGAATCAACTAAACTCGCTACTTCCGCATAATTAAGGCAGACTTCCAGATTATTTTGGAGAGTGGTTATGTTGGCAAAATCACGAAATATTTCGGCATTGATTAAGAGCCTGATAATTCTTTCATTTAGATTTTGATTATAAGTTCTTTTTAAAAAGTCTAAAAAGTTAAGATAAGGGCCATGTTCTTCGCGAATTTTTAAAATACTCGTGATTGTCATTTCACTCAAACCTTTGATAATCGAAAACGGTAAATAAATGGTATTATTTTGAATATAGTAATCTTTATGACTAAGATTTAGATGGGGTTTTTCAATTATTAAATCGTATTTTTTGGCTTCTGTTAGATATTCTTCGGTTATATTTTCACTGCCGATACTCATGTTTAAGAGATTAGTTAGAAAATATTTGGGAAATTTTACTTTTAAATAAGCCATTTGATAACCAATTAAAGCATAAGCTACCGAGTGAGATTTGTTAAAACCATAAGCCGCAAACTTTAAGATTAAGTCATAGATTCGGGTGGCAATTTTTTCTTCATAACCATTTTTAACCGCTCGACTGATAAACTTATCTTTTTCTTCTAACATTACTTCTTTTTTCTTTTTACTCATGGCTCGTCGGACTAAATCAGCCTCAGCAAAAGAATAACTGCCAATTAAGGATAGAATCTGCATAACTTGTTCTTGATAGACAATTATACCTTCAGTTTCTTTTAAGATAGGTTCCAACACAGGAATAATATAGTCGATAGGTTCTTTTTTTTCTTTTCTTCTAATAAAGGTATCAATGTTATCCATCGGACCTGGGCGATATAAAGCAATGCTCGCAACAATATCATTAAAGTTACGCGGTTTTAATTTTTGTAAAAACTTGCGCATTCCTAAACTTTCAAATTGAAAAATACCGGTCGTATCACCTTTGGTAAACAAATTAATGACATCTTTATCGTTTAAGTTAATTTTATTTAAGTCTAATGTTTTACCCGTATCTTTTTTGATTAAATCTAAAATATTAGTGATGATTGTTAAGTTTTTAATAGCCAGCAAATCCATTTTTAAAAGGCCTAATTCTTCGAGGTATTCTTTGGTTACACCAGTTAAAGGATTTCCACCATTGTTATCGATGGGTATTAAGTTATCTAAAGGCTCACTAGCAATCACAACCCCGGCGGCATGGGTGGAGATATTCTTTTTTAAGCCTTCTAATTTATAAGCAATTTTATAGATTTTTTTTAATTCAGCATTGTTGTTTAAAAGGTTTTGAACTTCTGGATTTTCATAATTTTCTTCTAAGGTTAAATTCGAGGAAATTATTTTGATTAAATTGTCAAAAGCCGGGATGGAATAATTCATAACTCGGGCAATTTCGCGTAAAATTGATTTACTTTTTAAAGTAGCAAAAGTCATAATACCGGCCACATTTTTTTCGCCATACTTTTTTTTAATATAATCGATAACGAGGTTCCGTTTAGTATTTTCAAAATCGATATCAATATCGGGCATTGTAACGCGTTCCGGATTTAAAAACCTTTCAAATAATAGATTGTATTCTAACGGGTCAATATCGGTAATACCTAGCGAATAACAAACTAAACTACCAGCCGCACTACCCCGACCGGGACCAACTAAAATGCCATTTTTTTTCGCATATAAAACATAATCATAAACGATTAAAATATAATCAGCAAAACCCATTTTATTAATAATATCTAGTTCGTATTGTAAGCGCTTTTGGTAGGATGCTGGAACCTCACCTTTTAGGCGTTTATTTAAGCCTTTGTGAGCTAAACTAGCTAAAAAGGTTTTCGAGTCTTCAATATTAGGGTCGTATTTAGGAATTAAATTTTCAGATTTCGGAATTTTAAAATCGATTTGGTTACAAAATTCTTCAGTGGTCTTGGCTTCACTTGATTCAGGAAAAACTAAAGCATACGCCGAATAATCTTTAAAAGTCATTTCCGTTACTTTTTTATCAAGTTCAATTAAATTTAAATAATTTAAGTAATTGGTATCTTGACTATTTAAAGCCCGGACATCTTGAACATAAACAACCTTGGAACTTAACTTTAGGCTGGCCTGTTTTTCTTCTGCGTTTTGGTAGCCAAGATAAATTTGGTTATAGATATTTTGTAACTTGGGAAAAAGTTCTAAACTCGCATAAGGTAAGACTAAAATAATGTTGTTAGACCATGCACTTAAATCTTCAATTTCAATTTCTCTAGTAGTTTTCAGTGTATTTAATTTTAAAAGGTTTTGATAACCCGCATAGTTTTGGGCATATAAGTAAAGGTGGCAATCTTGTATTTGAATATCTAAACCCACTATTGGTTTGATGTTGTTCTTTAGGCACTTATCGTAAAACTCAACGACCCCATATAAATATTCATCACAAATGGCACAAGCCGAGATATTTTTAGTTTGTAAGAAATTTATTAAGTCATCAATTTTAATCATGCTTTTTAATAAACTATAATCAGTTGTTACCTTAAGTGGGACAAACATAAAGCCACCTCCCCTGTTATAGATATTATATCACTTATGTATTCGATACTAAAAGATTTTTAAACCGTTCTAGACATTAAAAATATCAAGTTTATTTGAATGTCCCGTTTAGAGGACTTTACAGTTTTTAACATGTATTTTAAAGTTGACAAAAACCTCGAGATTGGTTAGAATTAAATTGACTTTTTACTTATAAAAATTTTAAAAACTAGCTTAAAGGCTCGAGATTTAGTTTTCGGGATTTTTTTCATGGAAAAAGGAGGTATGTTATGAATAATGAAGATAAAAAATTAGAAGAAGCCAATTTAAAAACCATCGTAAAATATTTAAACGATAAGATTAAAGAAATGGAACAAGATATTTTTCAAGATGAAGAAAAAATTCAAGAATTTCGGCGATATGCTTGGGAAAATAAAAGTGGCATGGATGCTCAAGAGTTAAATAGTGTGCGGACTAGTAGTGAACAAGAAGCCATCCTGTTATTAAAAGAACGCGATTATTTTAAAAAATTATTAAAAATTCAAAATAGCCCCTACTTTGCTTCGATCGTTATTGATGATGAAAATAAGGAAAAACAAAAAATTTATATTGGAATGACTTATTTAAAAGATAAAAATCTCGATAATTTGATTTATGATTGGCGGGCTCCTATTTCAAGTATTTTTTATGATTATGAAAAAGGTGTCTGTTCTTATGAAGCACCCTTAGGTTTTATTAATACTTATCTTTATCAAAAAAGACAATATAAAATTGAAAATCAAAAACTACTTAGAATTATTGATAGTTCGATTAATATTGATGATGACATTTTACAAGAAGTTTTAGCGGAAGCTACGAATGAGAAGATGAAAAATATTGTCACTACGATTCAACAAGAACAAAATCAAGTTATTCGCAATACTAAAGATAAAAATTTAATTGTGCAAGGGATTGCGGGTTCGGGTAAAACTAGTGTGGCTCTCCATCGCATTGCTTTTTTACTTTATAAAATTAAAAACTTAACATCGGATAAAATTTTAATTTTTTCACCCAATCAAATATTTACGGAATATATTTCTAATGTTCTACCCGAGTTAGGCGAAGAAAATACTTTACAAACTACTTTTCATGATTATTTAAATAAAATTATTACCGAATATAAACAAGTCGAAAGTTACATTGATTTTTTAAATCGCTACTATGTAACTAAGAATATTAATATCGAGGAAACAACTTACAAACAAAGTGATAAGATTATCCTAGACTTAGAAAACTTTGTGCATGATTTAGAGAAAAATTTAACTTTTAAAAAAGATATTGTTGAAAATAAAGTTTATGAATATTCAAAAGAAGAATTAAATTATTTGTTTCATGAAAGATATAGTTCTCTACCTTTTTTTGAAAGAATTGAAGCCATGGCTTTAAAGTTCAGTGAAAATAATTATCGAGGAAGCGCCAAAAAGAAAGCAACTTATCGCAAGTTGTTACTCGAATCTTTGGAATTTAAAAAAGATTATAAAAATATTCTTATCCAGTTTTATGAAAGTCGTTTCTTTCCATATTCATTATCTTTAACCGAAAAGAAGCAATTAGCGAATAATAAATTTATCAATTATGATGATGCCTTAATTTTAATCTACTTGAAAGGATTAATGGAAGGATTTTATTATGAAGGTAATATCTTGCAAGTAGTTATCGATGAAGCCCAAGATTACAGTTATTTACAATATTTGATTTTAAGTAAAATATTTAAAAAAGCATCTTTTACTATCCTAGGTGATATTAATCAAAATATAAATCCGTTTTATAATTATTCGAGTCTTAATCAGTTGAATAAAAATTTTCCGAGTAAATATATCGAACTTAATAAGACATATCGTTCGAGTGAAGAAATTATTGAGTTTGCTAATCAAATTCTAAATTTAACCCATATTTGTGCGATTCGCCATAACCAAAATAAGCCGGTAATTAAACGGGATAGGATTGATTACTTACTAAAAGATATTGCAACTTTAAGAGAAAAATATGCTTCTTTGGCGATCATTGTTAAAAATACTCTCTCAGCGCAAAAGATTTATGATTACGTAAAAGATAGCATCCCAATCGAATTAATTCAGGCTAATACCACTAATTTTAATAAAACGTGTGTTATTATCCCCGCTTATTTAGCTAAAGGATTGGAATTTGATAGTGTGATTGTTTATCAAGACCAAGAGGCTTATTTTAAAGAGAATGAGAATAAACTTTATTATGTAGCGGTTACCCGTGCGCAACATGAGTTATATGTTTACAGGGTGCTTGACTAATCCTTAATTTAATGGTAATATTTTAGAGATAAGAAATTTGGAGGTGGCAAAATGGCTCGGAATATATCAACAAAAAAACCTTTAACTGCTAATTTTAGAAGTAAAGCAAATAATGCTACTAAACGTAGACAAAAACCAAACTTGCAAAAAAGAAAAATTAATGGTGAAACTGTTTTAATCAGTGCTAGAGAAGCAAAAAAAGTTGCATAATAAAATCCACATTTGGTGGATTTTTTATTTTTTAAATAATTATCAATTTTTAGTTAAAGGTGAATTTTCTTGAATTGGTATTAATCTGGTTTTAGTAACATTTATAAAAGCACATTTATGTTCAATTTCAAATTTTTCATTATCTGTGGTCAATTCATATTTTATAGATAAATTAGGAATAAAAAAATATTTATCACTTGAAAAGTTGCCATATAAATTATCAGTTTCTGTATAAAGTCCTTGTAACATATTGTATAAAAGATTCCATCTATCACACGAACCAACATCAATTTCTTGTTCTTTATCAGAATTATTATAAATAGGACATTCTTTCATATCAACAATTGATGATTTTATTTTTAATTTATCATATAAATCTTGCAATACTTTATTATCAAAAAATTGATTTAAGGCAATATCAATACATTTATCTATATTTGTTTTCTCATTTATAACCATTAATCTTACAGGAATATGTTCTTTATAAAATATGATAGCATTATGTTTATTACTTATGTTTATTGATTCATTACTAGTTGTTATTATACAATTACAATTTTTTACTATTTTGTATTCATCAAAAGCTATTTGATTATTTTTAAATCCATCGACAAAAGCACCATTAAAGCATTCATAATGGTTTTCATGTTGTTCAGTCCATAAATCAATTGTTTTAATAAGGTTCATATTTTTCCTACTCTTTCTATAAAATAAGATATTTAATATATATAATAAAGTCCATCAAAGCGATGGATTTTTTAATTTTTTAATTTGAACATCAAAATTGTTAGCATTACAAATATAAGAACCGGCAACACATATATCTAAGGCCGATGAAAAATTTTGAATAACCTCGGCGTTTATGCCACCATCAACACTAATTTTAAATTTATATTTCTTACTCCTCCGTAATTTGGCTAATTGTTTAAATTTCTCATAAACTTCAGGAATAAATTTTTGACCACCATAACCGGGAATGACACCTAATAATAAAACTAAATCGATATTACTTAAATAGGGTTCTATTTCCTCAATTAGGGTAAAAGGATTAATAGCTAAACCAACTTTGATTTTTTTCTTTTTAAGGTAATTGATAACTTCTAAAGGTTTAGTCGTGGCTTCATAATGAAAAGTAATCATATAAGGTTTAATATCAGTTAAAACATCGATATAATTTTTTAAATGTAAAGTCATTAAATGAACATCTTTTTTCTTTTTAGTTTGTTTTAAAATATCTAAATGTTCTTGCGAAAAAGGAGTTTTACTATTTACAAATAAGCCATCACTTATATCGACATGAATAAAATCAGCCGTTGATTTGTCAATTAAATCAATCGTTTTTTTAAATTCATAATTAGATTTTAAAAAAGATACCGCTACTTTCATTAAAATTACCCTTTCATCTTTTATTTATAAAGTTTAAATAATTATCGTATCGTGATTTTAATATAAGACCTTGTTGGACTTTTTCTTTGATACTACAATTAGTTTCGCCTTTATGGAAGCAATCTTTAAAGCCACAGGTTGATAAACGAAATTCTAAAAACGAATCACGAATTTGTTCTGGTAAAACATTAACAAAATCTAAACTAGAAAAACCAGGGGTATCAGCAACGAAAAAATCTTTAATAGCGTATATTTCGACATGGCGAGTGGTATGTTTTCCCCGATTTAAACTAGTCGATATTTCATCAGTTTTTAAATGTAATTCTTTATTCAAACTATTTAAAAAAGTACTTTTGCCCGCTCCAGTTTGGCCAGTGATGACTACTAATTTATGTTTCAAAGTTTTCATTATTTTTCTTTTATCCGTATTTAAAAAGACTTTATAACCAATTTTTTGATAATACTTTTGGAGTTTTTTAAATTCTTTTTTTTCGGGTTTGGTAAGTAAATCGAGTTTCGAAAAACATATAATCGGTTCAATATTATGGATGACCATTATCGATAGCATTTTATCAAGTAAACTTAACGATAAGTCGGGTGATTTAACACTAGTCATAATAATAGTATAATCAACATTGGCAATAGCTGGGCGGCTTAAACTATTTTGGCGCGGTAAGATTTCTAAGATGTATTTATTTTCGACATCAATTTTACAATAATCGCCCACGAGAGGAACTATTTCATCTTGCCGAAACTTTCCCCTCGCCCGACATTCAATTTTTTCTTGGCCCACTTGAACCGTATATAAATTGCTGATAATTTTAACAATTTGTCCTCTCATTAGCACAAGCCACCACAGTCATTTTCCGGATTATCATCGATTACTGGAGCTTTGGCTACTTTTATAGTTAACTTGGTTCCAGCCACAATTGCATAACCTTTTGGTCGACTTTGACTAAAGATAGAACCCGTTACATAATCTGTTGTTTCTTCCTCAACAATATCTAAAACGATATTATATTCTTCACAGAAGGCTTTAACATCTTCAATATCATAAGTACCATCGGTAAAATCAGGGTATTCACTAATAATATCGGGAATATATAAAGTTATGGTATCACCAACTGAAAGTTTTTCACTTTCTTTAACTGATTGGTCAATTATTTCGCCATCTTTAACACTTTCAGGGTCAGTTACGGCTTTTTTCTCGACTAAAACTTGTAAGCCTAAAGCTTCTAAAGCCCCTTTAATTTCTAAATAATTTTTGCCTAAATAATTTTCAATAGTAATTTTCGTATCGCCAATGGATACATATAAGGTAACAGTCGTATTTTTAATCCGTTTACTATCGGCAGCTGGATTAGTTTTAATAACTCGGCCTTCCGGTATTTCACTAGAAGCTAGTTCTTGTTGGTCATCACTGACATTAAAGCCTTTTTCTTGTAACAATTTAATAGCTTCTTTAACCGTTAGATTGCTCACATCCGGAACAATAAGTTCTTTTTCGGTCGTTAAAATAGGAATCAAGATGACAATCGAAGTAATAATAACCACTAAACCGGTAAAAATAGAGGCTAAAATAATTAATAGTTTATTTTGCTTTTTTAAATCATCTTTGGTTATTTGCTTTGCTATAGGTTCTTCCTCGCTTTCTTTTTTCGGAGTTTCTTTTAAAATCTTCGTAACTTTGGCTTCATCGTAGTTATTTTCGGGATATTTTAAAGTCTCGATTGGTTCTTTTAACCGATTTTCTTCTAAACAAGTTTTCAAATCTTCGTGCATTTCCCGGGCATCAGCATAACGATTTTTGGGATTTTTAGCCGTGGCTTTCGTTAGAATGTTGACTATACTGTTGGGAATGTTAGGCAGTTCTTCTTTGATATTGGGAAGAGGTTCTTTTAAATGTTTTAAAGCAATTTCAACGGCGCTTTCTCCGCGATATGGAAGTTTACCCGTTAACAGTTCATACATTAATATGCCCATGGAATAAATATCGCTTTGTAAACTAGAACCTTTACCACTAGCTTGCTCCGGTGGAATATAATGCACACTACCCATAACTGAATTGGTTTGGGTTAGTTGGGTAGCATTCATGGCCATGGCTATACCAAAATCGGTTATTTTAACTAAACCATTTTCCAAAATCATAATATTTTGAGGTTTAATATCGCGGTGAATTATATAAGCATCGTGCGCGGTACTCATACCATCAGTAATTTGGAGCATTATATCGACAACTTCACTCGTCGTTAATTTACCCCGCTTCTTAATCAACTCTTTTAAATGTTTACCTTCAATATATTCCATGACAATATAGTAATCGCCATTGTCTTCCCCGACATCATAAACTTCAACTATATTGGGATGATTTAAACTACTTGCCGCTAGGGATTCGCGTTGAAAGCGTCTAACAAATTTTTCATCACTGGCTAAATCGCCTCTTAGAATTTTCACAGCGACATTGCGGTCTAAAATTGTATCGTAAGCTAAATAAACATTAGCCATTCCCCCTTCACCGATACTTTTGATTATCTGGTATCTATTACTAATCTTTTGCCCTTTCATTATCATTATTCTTCACCACTCTCTTTAATGATTAAATACGCAATAGAGATATTGTCTTGGCCACCTCGGGCATTACATTTGCGAATTAATTTAATAATTTTTTCTTCTATTTCTAACGATTCATCATTAAGTACATTTTCGATTTGTTCATCGCTTAACATATTGGTTAATCCATCACTACATAAAAGGATTGCTTCACTACTTAAATCGACATCAAAGATATCTAAATCGACTTTTTCCATGGCTCCTAAGGCTTTCATTAAAACATTTTTCTTAGGATGATATTTGGCTTCTTCTTCGGTTAAATTGCCGGCGGTTACTAGTAAATTAACTAAAGTATGGTCATTAGTTACTTTATGTAAATGTTTATTTTTTAAGACATAGCCTCGGGAATCACCAATGTTACCAAAAATTAAATAATCTTGCGTTAGTAAAGCTAAAACTAAAGTGGTTCCAAGACCAGTAGAATTAGGATTGTTTTTGGCATATTCGATTATTTCATTATTAATTTCATTAACGTTGTCATTTAGCCAATTAATGGCATCTAATTTAGAACCAACTGACGCAATACTACTAAATCTTTTTCCTAAATGCGTAACAGCTAAGGATGAAGCTACTTCACCTGCACGATGACCACCCATGCCATCAGCTACCATTAAAAGATATTCATTACTAGCATTTTTTAAAATTGTAACACTATCTTCATTATGACTGCGAACTCTTCCAGTATCGGTTAAATAAAAAGATTTCATTCTTTCACCTCTTTGCTTCGTAGTTGACCACAAGCTGCGGAAATTTTGCCACCAAATTCTTTGCGAACTGTGACATTTATTTTATTATCTTTTAAAACTTTACAAAATTCACTTATGCTTTCAGGGCTACTTTTTTGGTATTCTAAATGATTTGTTTCATTATATGGTATTAAATTAACATATATGTTTAACCCATGTAAGAGATTTGCTAGTTCTTTAGCGCACTCTTTACTATCATTTACCACTTTTAGCATAACATATTCTATTGTTACCCGTCTATTAGTTCTTGCAATATAGTCTTTGATAGCAGTCAATAGTTGACTAATATTATACACTTTGTTTACTTTCATGATTTTAGAACGGATTTCATCATTGGGGGCGTGCAATGATATAGCTAGATTGATTTGTAAATCTAAATCCATTAAATCATATATTTTAGGAACTAAACCACTAGTCGATAAAGTAATATGCCGGATGCCAATGGCTAAAGCTTTGGGGTCATTAATTATTTTGATAAAACGAATAACATTGTCATAGTTGTCTAATGGTTCACCAATACCCATGATTACAACACTAGATATGCGCATATTTAAATCTTTTTCTATTTGCAAAATTTGGGAAACCATTTCAAAAGTTTCTAAGTTGCGGACTTTTTTTAACCGACCACTTTCACAAAAAGAACAACCCATATTGCAACCCACTTGACTTGATACACAAAGACTTGTGCCATAATCATGAAACATTACTACTGCTTCAATAAAGTTTGTATCAGCTAATTCAAATAAATATTTACGGGCTAAAGTATCTTTTTCAACGCGAATAATTTTAGGCATATCAAAGGAAAAATCGGTTTTTAATTTTTCACGAAGGTCTTTTTTGATGTTGGACCATTCATCAATATTTTGCGATTTTTTCTCGTACAACCATTCGAAAACTTGAATGGCTTTAAATTTTTTTTCATTGCTAGCCAGGAAATAATTTTCTAAATCTACTCTAGACATGCCATAAATATTTGTCATTGATATTCACCTTTATTATTGTATCAAATTTCTGATGAAAAGTCTTTAGTATTTCGCAAAAGAAAAAAGAACATTGCTGTTCTATCTTAAGTTAATCAATTAGGAAACGAGGACGAATACCAGCATCAGCATAACTAGCAAGTTGTGGATATGAACCGCCAGTAGCAGCAGCATAAGCAAATCTTTTAGAACTGGCAACTGTTTTTAACCAAGAATCATAGTTATTACCATCTAAATCTTGATGAGCTAACTCTGGTCTTAATTGAAATATCGCATATTGTTTGCTATCTATTCCTACATCTAAGCCGCTACTACCCCAGATTGTCGTTCCATAGACATTTACCTCACTCATTAAATCTAATTTACGAGTAAACCACCCCTGATCGATTGCAGCTCCTGTTTCTTGCTTGCTGTTAGGTTTATCATACCATGAACCTTCTAACTCATTACTTGCTCGAGACGTCAATAAATTTTGATATTCAATTACATGAATTACATTATTTTTCGTAAAATCCGGTTGAATATATGTACTTAATACTTTTGGTAATGTTGTTTGATACATTTCACTTCCATAATATCCTCCACGGTTTGCTACTCCTCCAACTCCATCCAGCGTAGAATCGGTTGAATTCATTCGACTATTTTGTAACTTGTATGCGGGAATAATTGTGGCATGATGTTTCGTTAACTCTGGCTCTCCTGTTCCTAAATAATTGTCTAAGTCAGCTATTAACCAGACTATTTTTTTATTAGTTGAATCCAGTCTATCACTTACTATGTAGTCTCCAACATATATGTCCGCGAATGTTCCATTGCTTATTTGGGTATATAAATCGCCACTTTTCCATAAAGATGTTATATCTTTTCCTCGATAGGTATTTCTTCTTAAGGCTACTCCGGCTTGAATATATTTATCATAATCAGCTTTACTCATACTTGAGGTAAATGTTAAGGTACATTTACTATTTGATTCTATATAATCTAAGTTCAACCTCCAAGCATTATAATCCCATAACCCTTTGGTCTTACTACTTGTACAACTTACATCGACTTTGTAATATTTATCATTGCTTCCTTTAGGACTTGTCGGCATATCCGTTTGCTTAGCTCCATCCACCATGATAGCTAACTTGACATCATATCCAAAATCTGGGACCTCTCCTTTGATTACATTGTAATCCTTCTTTGTTTCATATAAGGCATA
>CANQGB010000019.1 GCA_947600335.1 uncultured Bacilli bacterium
CCTCTCCTTTGATTACATTGTAATCCTTCTTTGTTTCATATAAGGCATAACTCTTATTTAACAATATACCCCCCCCCCAGACACATGCCTGCTATGCCTAGAGCGAGGAGAGTCTTCTTATATTTATTGCTTTTCTTGAATTTTTTCAATTCCATATTTTATCTCTCCTTCTATTTTTCATACCTTTATTATAATTTGAATCATCTCTAATTACAATCTTTTTATGGTATTTTATTTACATTTATAGTATAGCATAAAAGAAAAAAGAAATTTGTCAGTTTGTCATTTTTTCTTTACTTATATCTTCTTTTATATTATTATTTAGTTAAGCGAGCTACCTTATATGGTGCTTGCCGTTTATGACAACCACCCTCATTACTGAGTGGTGTTTTTTTAACCCTTCTTATCAACCAAAACCCTTTTTATGACTAGTAAACTAGTCGGATAGTATTAATAATAGAATTATTATCTCTAGTAAGATTACTATGATTGCATAGCTTCTCTTCGTCATCGAGACCACTTCCTCCTACTTCTGTATTTGTTAGTGGCAACCCCCAATATTTGGTAGCTCATGTCCAATATAACTTATTTTTTCTGTTTTGACAAATCACAGATTTTTTTATTTTGCTTATCCTTTTTTTAAATTTGTTATCAAATTTTGAAAATCTGCTTAACAAATTTTTAAAATTTGGATTGTTTTTTACTCAAATTTTCAAAATTTAAAAAATTAAAAAAAGTTAGTAATTTTTTTACCAACTCTTAATCTTAAATCGCAAATTTTCTTTTACTTATTTAATAATGGCTTCTAAAGCTAAAGTAATTGATTCATTGAGACTTCTTTCTCTATCCTCTTGCGACATGAAAACCTTACTAAACTTACTATCGACTACTGTCAAAATACAAGCTGCTTGTTTTTCAAATGCTTGAGCTATATGAAACAAAGCAAATGACTCCATTTCTTCGCCAATAATACGAATATTTTTTGGTACTCTTTTCAACACATTTTCATTATCACTATAAAAGCCAAAATTCTCTGTACTCATAACAGTTCCAATATGGAGCTTTAAGCCTAAATCTTGCGCTACTTCTTCGATAGTCGCATTCAACTTACTATCAGGATAAGCGATATGCGTTGGGTCACCATTAAACGCATAAGCAAAACTTCCTTCATTATATGAAGAATCTGCTAAAATTAAATCAGGTACATCTAAATCTTCTATTAAACCACCACAAGTACCTACCCGAATTATTTTTTCTACGCCAAAAAAGTGAAATAATTCAAAAGCATAAATACTCATACTTGGCATGCCCATTCCTGAACCCATAACTGTTACGCGTTTATCTTTATAATATCCCGTAAAAACAAACATATTTCGGGTATCACTAACCAACTTAGCATTTTCTAAAAAATTTTCGGCAATATACTTGGCTCTAAGTGGGTCTCCTGGCATTACTACAATCGGAGCAATGTCCTCCTTTGTACAGGCAATATGTGCCGGTTTAATATGTTCTAAAACTTTTGGTGCTTGCATCTTCTATCTCTCCCTATTATTCTATTAATAATATAACAAAAAAAAGCTAAAGTATAAATCTAAATTAACTTTAACTTTACTATTACTTAACATTTAACTTGTTGAATAACCTTTACAATTTCTTGATAAGATTCATCTAAAAAATCTAACCGGAAATAATTAACTCCCATCTCTACTAAATCTTTTTTTAATCCAATATTATCGCGAACTTCATGGAAAAATATATGCATCAAATGTTTATCTCTATCCATAACTAACGGATACTTTCTTTTCCCCTGATTTTCTAAATAATACTTATGCCCATCTTGACATACCTCGCAATTATTTTCTTTATTAACTACATAATTTAAAGGACAATATTTGTTAACCATGGCTTCTAATCTTCCATAAATAACTACCTCTAAATCACTATCTACTTTTTGCCTAATCTCTTTTATATCTTCTAGACTACATTCTACCGATAAAGTTACTCTTTTGACCCCATTCTCCGTTAAAAACTTAACACTTTCCTTATTAACTACATTCAAAAAATAATCTGTTACTACCTCTTTAGATTGACTATATTCGAAAACGCTACCTAATTCGCCCACTAATAAAGATGGGGCTTTTAAATCCGGATAACTATTCATAATTCGCTTTAATCTCAAAAAGATATTTTTTTCCTTTTGATATTTTTGATAAAGTAAGCCATTATCGACATAAATGATATCGATATTATTATCTAAACACGCTTTTAATTGCTCCTCTTCCCGAACTACGGCCGTATAATAAACCATTTGGTCTTTCTTCTTAACAATCTTTTTCTCTTCTATCTCATTTATCACTACTGCATAATTCTGTTTATTTTCTCTTAAGGTAATTAATTCTTTAACCAAACTTTGCTTTAATTTTTTTAAATCACTCATATTAATAAAGATGTTATTCGCGATTTCTCCATCGATTTTTTCCATTTCAAATGGACTATCACCTAACATTTTCAATTTGCTAGTTATTATTTCTTTAGTTGTCGGTTGATTAATTGCTCTACTTACTACATTTCCTTGCCTTGTTAAGGTGTTTTCATAATCAGTTATGGCAATTTCTAAAGGTTCTGATTCTTTAGCTTTTACTAACCACTTGATTTTAATTTTTTTCTCTTGATAATTTCTTAAAGTTTCGTTTAATAAATGGTCACTTGTTTTCAAAACTAAACCTAAATTATTAATGCCAATCTTATTATCTAAAACCACTATGTCATTTTTCTTAGCTTTATTAATTAACAAGCCTTTTTGATTATATAAATAATTAACTATTAACCCTTTATCATCACTTACAAAACGAATGCCATCTTCTTGGGCTAAATCTTCCGTTAGTTTAATCTTAATATGCTTTTTATCGACATAAACGACATTGCCTAAAGGTATTCCTTGATGATTCGAACTTTTTAAATTCATCAATTTCTCATTACGGTCGCCAAATAAATGCCCATTTGTAAAATCTCGATTAAATAAAACTTTTAATTGTTTAAGTTTTTCCTCATCAATTTTAATTGCTTTATTTTTTTCATAATTATCAATAATTTCTCGATAAAATTTCGTAATAAATCCCACATACTCGGGACTTTTCATTCGCCCTTCAATTTTAAAAGAAGTGATATTGCTTTCTAACAACTTATCGAATAAAGAAGCGGTATTTAATTCTTTTGGACTTAACAAATATGGCCCAGGTGTTAAAATTTCTTTATCACCCTGATAAAGTTTATAAGGTAAACGACATAGTTGGGCACATACTCCTCGATTTCCACTACGATTCATTAATAAACTACTAAATAAACATTGGCCAGAATAACTTATACATAAAGCCCCATGGATAAACACTTCTATCTCCATCTTTGTCTCCAAGGCTTTGATTTCTGCCAAAGTCATTTCTCGAGCTAAGACTACTCTTTTAACCCCGAGTTTTTCCAACATTTTAATTTGACTTAAAGTATGCGTATTGGTTTGGGTAGAAGCATGAATCTCTAAATTAGGATATTTTTGATGAACAATGCGCATTAATCCTATATCTTGCATAATGAGCGCATCAACTTGATTTCGGTATAAAAACTCCACATATTCTAAAGTATCCTTTAATTCTTTTTCGTATATTAAAATATTCACCGTTACATAAATTTTAACCCCATATAAATGACAATATTTTATGGCTTGAACTAGTTCCTCATTCGTAAAATTATCAGCATAACCGCGTGCTCCAAAACGCTTACCCGCTAAATAAACGGCATCTGCCCCATTATGAACAGCTTGTTTTAAACATAAAAAATTACCAGCCGGGGCTAACAATTCCTTTTTCATGCGTTCCACCTCGTAAACCTATTTTACTAAATTAATTAAAAAAAGTACACTAAGGTACTTAAATTATTTATCAATATCTTTATCATATTCGATATCAACTACATGATAAGTTCGATTTTCTTTAACAACACTAATAATTTTTCCCACTGCAAATCCCACAACGGCTAAAATGAAGAAATAAATTAAGCCAAAAAATGTAAATGTTGGTTTGGATTCTGTAAATAAATCAATAATACTGGCTCCTACTCCCATCGAAGTAACAATAGTTAAACTATTAATTGATTTGTCTGCGATATCACTTTTTAATCCACTAAACAAACTCTTGGCTGAATTAACATAATTTTTTGTCATATTCCATAATTGTTTTATATAAGCTAAAGTATCTTTTAAAGTTTCATAGCGATATCCACTTAAATTTAAAAACTCGGTTAACTCGGCATCACTTTTCGCAATTCTCTCCCTAGTTGCTAAATAAGTATCCATCTGATTAATTCGTCCTTCAATTAATGTAATAGTTTTAATATAACCTTCTAATTTACTATCGAACGTAAATATTTTTTTACCCTTAATCTTCGCATTTTCTTTAACATCAGCAATTTTTTCCCATATAATTCGATGTAAATTTAAATAACGATGTAATTGACCTTTAAATTCTCGGATAAAGATTTGTTCTTCAATATATCTTTCAATTTTATCTTGGGCTTTACCTTTGTTATTAATAAAGTAATATTTATCGCCTCGAATTACATCAAAACCAGAGCAATCAAATTCAAAATATTTTTGTTTTTCGCATCTTGCTAGTAAATCAGTTAAATCTTCCTTTTTCGCTTTATCTAAAACAATAAAGTATGGATATACATTTTCAATATGAGCTAACTCTTTCGGAACTGGTGCTCCTAAACTAAATAAATAATTTAACGCTGGTGATAATTTATTTTCATAATAATCTCTTAAATCTTTAATGTCAGCAAATAAAGTTGCTTCTTCAACCGTATCATTACTTAAAGTAATTAAGCCATCTTCAAATATCTTAACTGTAATTCCATAAGAGGTCGTAAATACTAAATATTCCATGCCTCGTACATGATAATCAAAATTGCCAATTCCTAAGTTTTCTCTTAAAGCATTTAATTTATCTTGTTCTAAATTTAATTGCGATTTACCTGCTCTAACAAAATCATAAACTTCTGTTAATTGTAACATGGTTCTTTGAAACCAACCACCAATATATATCTTATCAATTTTCACAACTTATCACCTACTAAATTTCTTTATAAAAGAAGCCAGCATCATCTAAAATAAATCCAAATTTTTTATAACAAGCATGAGCTGCGACTCTAAAATTTCTACTCCATAACTTCATACTATCACAACCTCGAGCTTGACAAATATCTTCAATTACTTCCAACATATGTGTAGCTATTTTATGTTTACGCATACTTTCTTTTACACACACATGATTTAAAATTGCATATTTACTCATTGAATCAAAAATAGTTGGAATAATAGTTATTTTGGCCGCGGCAACTATTTCTTCATTTAATACTCCAATTAAATAAATCTGTTTACTATCTTTTTTTTCCTCTAAAAATCTTTGTAAAGCAACATCATATTTGGTATTTTCTAAAAAGCATTCATTACATAAATCTACTAAGCCTTTAATATCCTTTTCCTGTGCTTGTCTAAATACTAGTTTCACTATTCAATCACCTATGTTAATCATACCAATAAAAAGGAATTTTAACTATTAAAAACTTAAACATTTATTTCTAGTTTACACTTTATGTGATAAATTGTCTTGTTTCATAATTTATTTTTTTATTAAGTTTTTAATATAAGCACCAAATAGGTTAATTGTCTCATCAGTGGTGAGACAATTTAATTAATCTTATAAGTTTCATACAATTATTCATTTGTCCCTTTACAAAAATGTCATTATAAGTCTAAACTTTTAAATTTCCATACTAATCGATAGGCAATTTATCTTTTTTAGTTTCTTCTACCATAATAGATATTTCTCTTAATTTATTTTCTAATAGTTTCTTATCTATTAATTTTAATTTATATTCTGCAACCATTGTTGGTGACATTGTTCTACTCATTGCATACTCTACCACTTTTTCATTTTTATCAGCACATAGGATTATTCCTACACTTGGATTTTCATTATTTTTCTTTTCTTGTCTATCTAAGGCTTCTAGATAAAAATCCATTTTAGAAACATATTCAGGTTTAAATTTTCCTGTTTTTAATTCAAAAGCTACCAAACAAGATAAATCACGATTATAAAACAAAAGGTCAATAAAAAAATCTTCATCTCCTACTTGTACCCTATATTCTTCTCCAACAAATGTAAAAGACCTTCCTATTTATAAAATAAAATTTTTTAAATTTTTAATAATAGCTTTTCTCAAATCAACTTCGGAATATTCATTCGGTAAATCTAAAAATTCTAATGAGTATAAATCGAGTAATTTAGTATTTGGATAATCATCTTCATCAATAGTTTTTGTAGTTGAAGGCAATGCTTTTCCATTGGATAACATATATCTTTCATAATAAGCACTAGAAAGTTGTCTATCTAATTCTATTTTTGAATAGTTGTTTTTTATAGCCATTTTAATATAAAATTCTCGCTCTTCTTTAGATTTATTTCCAGATAAAATAAGTAAATTATTAGTCCAACTTAATTGTCTCACTAGTGGTGAGACAATTTCATCATCTTTATAAGTTTCATAAAATTGTTTCATTCTATAAATACCTGGCCTACTAAAACCTTTTAAAGTTGGATACTTATTTTTAATAAACTCGGCTAAGCTATCAACGACTTTACTACCCCATATATTGTTTTGAATTTTTTTACTAACAAAAAAACCTACATCCCAATACAATTCGATGAGTTCTTCATTAACCTTTTTATAAACGTTATTTCTTCTTGTTTCTATCATTTCTACGATTTTTGAAAAATCATCATAATAGCAATCATTTTTATCAATTAAATTATTCTTCATAAATTTCCTTTCGTTTACTATCTTTTCTTTTTAAATTTGAACAACCAAAAACCCTTATTCCTAATAAATTATCTTAAAGTTAGAACACATACACATTCAACGTGATAAGTATAACTAAACATGTCTAATAAATTTAATTCTTTTAAAACATATTTTTCTTGTAAAACTTTTAAATCTCTAGCCAAAGTCAAAGTATCACAAGAAATATAAATAATTTTTTTAATATTACTATCCATAATCACTTGCAAAGTTTCTTTTTCTAAACCACTCCGCGGTGGGTCAACAATTACTACATCAAAATCCCCATCAATCTTAGCAACCACATCTTTTACTTTGCCTAAAAAAGATTTAACATTAGTCACTTTATTTATTTTACAATTAAAAATAGTATCTAACACCGCATTCTTCACAACTTCTATACTATAAACCGTTTTAGCCTTTTTCGCCGCGATAATACTTAAAGTCCCCACCCCCGAATATAAATCTAAAACAACATCATCTAAATTAATTTGTTCTTGAACCATATCCCATAGTTTTTGCGTAATATAATGATTAACTTGAAAAAAAGCATCATAAGAAACCTTAAATAAACAATTATGCATTCTTTCTATCAAAAAATTCTCGCCATAAATAGTTTTATTATTTACAACAACACCACATAATTTAACATTCTCAAAAAAATTCTTTTCAAAATTTATTTTATTCTCCGTATTTATTATAATTAAAACCTCTTGATTATCATTAACTCGCACGACTACTTCGCCCTTATTAATCTTTAACTTAGGTAGAGCCTTTAAAACTTGATTAATCTCCCCACTGGCTAATAAACAATTATCAACCTCACACAAATCATGACTATTTTCTTTAAAAAAACCAATCTGACCATTTCTAATTTTAAAAATTACTTTGTCCCGATAATTATTAGGTTCTTGATTGGCAACAATCTTAATTTCCGGATATATAATCTTATTTAAATCTAAAATATTTTTAACTCTCTTTTCTTTATACTCCAAAGTATCTTCATACTTCATATTTCTTAAACTACAACCGCCACAAGCTATAAAATAAGGACAATCGCTTGCAACTCGCTTCGAAGAAGATTTAATTATTTCTTTCGCTATCGCTAGATTATACTTTGCATGTTCCTCGATAATATCTGCTTCCACTTCTTCCCCAATTAAGCCATTAATAACAAAAGTTATCTTGCCATCAAAAAAAGCAATACCTCGGCCTTGATGGTCCATTCTTTCAATAACTAACCGCATCATTACCACCATCACTAGTTTATCAAAAAAATAAAAAATAGTATAGACCAACCAATTTTTGGCAATATTAAAAATGGTGAATTAAAGTGCAAGAAAAAATTATTCAAAGATTACAAGCAGAATTCAATAAAAATCCCGATTTTACCTTAAAAAAAATTGTCACAAAATACTTTAACGATATCTATGTTGTATATTTAGAAAGTGTTAGTAGTAGTGATAAAGTTAATGACTATATCTTAAAAAAACTAGCTACCATTAATAACCTTAAATATCCCCACAAAGACAACATTGGTAGTTATATCCCGGGGCCTAATACCGTTACTATCCAAAATCCTGACCAAATTGAATTTTATTTAACTAATGGCTTTGCCGTTGTCATAACCCAAAAAGAAATTTTAGCTTTTGAAACTAAAGCTGACATTAATCGAAGTGTCAGTCCCCCTGAAGTTCAAAAATCTATCTATGGACCCAAAGATTCTTTTACCGAAAACATTCAAATTAACTTAGGATTATTAAAAAGAAGACTTAAATCATCTAGCTTAAAAAGTGAAAGTCTTTATCTTGGTCGTAAAACCAATACTAAAATTGATATCATGTATATCTCCGACATTGTCGATATGGAATCGGTTAAAAAGGTGGCCGAAGAATTAACCAAAATAGATATTGATGGCATTATCGACTCGGGCAACATTGCTCAAATTTTAACCGAAAATGAACATACGCCTTTTCCGACTATTTATGCTAGTGAACGACCTGATGAAGTTGCTACTTCGCTATTAGATGGTAAAATTGCTATCATGGTCGACACTTCGCCTTTTGTTTTAATAACTCCAGCTTTTTTTGGGGACTTTTTAAATCCTATTGCTGACAATTATAATCGCAGTATCAATGTTAATTTTTTAAAAGTATTGCGCTTTGTTAGTTTCTTTTTAACTATGATTATCCCGGCTTTTTATATCGCCATGGTTAACTACAACATGGAAACTATTCCTACATCCCTTTTGGTCAACTTTGCCTCCCAACGCGATGGAGTGCCTTTTCCCACAATAATCGAAGCCATAGTCATGATTACAGTCTGTGAAATTCTTCGCGAAAGTGACTTACGATTTCCCAATAACTACGGTAGTGCTATTTCTATTCTTGGGGCTTTAATATTAGGTGAAGCTGCAGTCTCTGCGGGCATTGTCAGTCCCATCATGATTATCATCATTGCCTTTACTTTCATAACTAGTCTTATTTTTACAGATTCCGAATTAATCAACGCTATTAGGTATTTTCGGATAATATTTTTAATCTGCGCGGCTTTATATGGTTTATATGGCATTGCGATTGGTTTAATTTATTTTTTAATTCATATCACCAGTGTCAATACTCTAGCTAAACCATACTTCTTCCCATTAGCTCCTTATGATAGTAATTACTTGCATAAAAAACTATTCCGGAAAAAATTTACTGATGATACCAAAAGAAGTAGCATTTTAACTAAAAATATTCTAAAACAGAAAAAGGAGATAAAATGAAAAAAATAATTATACTTTTAGTTTTTATCTTTCTCTCAACTGGCTGTTATGACTATGTCGAATTAAACAATCTCGCCATAATTCCCGGGATTGCTATTGATAAAATCGATGACGAATATCAAGTTGTTTTTGAAATCTTAAATACTGTTAATAAAGAAGAAAACCCCAACGAAGAAAAAGTCTATTTTGTGAAAGGTCAAGCCAGTACAATTTCCGAAGCCTTTTTAAATGCCTCTTATGAAATACCAAAGAGTGCTTACACCGCCCATGTTGATACCATAGTCATTGATGAAGAAATTGCTACCAACAACTTAAAAGATATTATCGATTTTCTAATTCGCGATATCGATGTTCGTAATCAATTTTACCTTGTAATATCTCCTTATTCTCCAGCCGAAGATATCATTAAAACAACCAGTACTACTAATCCTGTAGCCAGTACCTCTATCAAAGATTTAATCGAACAAGTTTCCAAAAAAAGAAACATTGTTTCAGAATTAAACTTTGAAAAATTTCTCGCTCATATTCTTGGCGAACATAAAGATGGATATCTAACCACTATTAGTAAAGATGAAGATACTTTAAAAATTGGTCCTATTGCTATCTTTAGTGATTATAAAATGCAGACTATTCTGAGCAATGTCAACGCCGCCAATTTTAACATTTTAAACAACAGTTCTTATGAAAACACTTACAAAATAAAATGTCCCGATAATGCGGAAAAAAATATTGTTCTGGCTACTTCTATCCCCGCTGCCACGGAAACCAAAATCGAAAATCAAAATGTAACTTTTAATATTAATATGGAAGTAAAAGTCGTTGAAAATCATTGCAATATCAATTTTCGAAACACCAAAGATTTAGAAACCATTGAAAACATTTTAGCTAGTAAAGTTCAAGAAGAAATGAATCTACTTATCTCGGAATTAATTAAATACAACAGTGACATATTAGAAATAGCTCATCAGTATTACAAACAATATCGCCAACATATCGATTTTCGTAAACTCAATTATCAAACCCAAGTAAAAGTCTTAATTAACCGTAATGGTTTAATATTCGAGGTGAAAGAATGACCACAAAACGCCAAAACTTTGCTGTATTTTACTTCTTATCCCGGGCCCTTTTCCTAGGTATCGGTTTTTCGCTTATTTTAAATATTACCAAGCAAGATAGTATTATTGCTTTTATTTTAGGAACTCTAATTGGCTGTTTCTTTATTTATCTAGTTAATAAAATTAATTACTATAAAAAAGATTTATCTCTAACCGAAGTTTTAAATCAAATGAAACTACCTGGTTTAATTATCCGAATCATCTTATTAATTTATGGTATTATTTTATTTACTAATGGTATTGTTTTCTTTCAACTATTTGCTTCTTCTTTTCTTTTATCCCAAAGTCCTTTGTGGTTTATCTCTTTACCCATCATAGTCTTAGTGCTCCTAGTTTCCAAAAAAGGCATAACTATTGCTTTTCGTGTTGCCGAATGTTTATTTCCTATTTCTTTTATTTTAACTTTACTTTCTCTAATCTCCTTACTTCCCTATAATAATTTTGATAACTTTCTTCCTTTATTTGTTTCTAAGCCTTGGCAATTAGTCTGTAGTACCTTTTACTATGCCGCCTTATCATCGGCTCCCGGAATCCTGATGTTAATTTCTAAGAAAAGTCACCATAATTTAAAATCTTATCTCTTAGGTTCTTTCACATTAATTACTAAAATCATCTTAATTTTAGGTATTATTGGTCCTACCCTAGCTGTCGTTTATCGTTTCCCTGAATATGTTATTTTAAAAGAAATTAAATTACTCGACTTTATTGAAAAAATTGAAAACATCGTTGGTATTTCTTGGATTATTGATAACTTTGTCTTTATCGCGGTAACTTCTTTATTTATTAAAGAATTACTACCTACTAAAATCAAAGAAAGTCTTCATCCGTTAATCATAATTTTAATCTTTATTGTTTCCATAACTATCATTGGCCGAGAATACGCTTACGAAGTAATCATGTATTACACCATTCCTATAGTCTTGTTGATTGTCATGGTTACTACTGTTCCTTTATTATTTATTCATACCTATCAAAAACAAAAAAAGCTCAAAAAAACAACGAACTAATCGTTGCTTTTTTATTTATCTATGGTAAAACTTTCATCTTCTAAAGAATTAATTATACTATCTATCCCAGCCTCTTTATTAGCCACTGGCTTAATAATATCATTAGAAGCAGCATTTTTATTAAGTTTTGGTAAATCTAAAGTCTTTGGCAATTCAAAATCAGGTTTTACTGGTTTAATCTCTTCTACTGGTTCTTTTTCCGGTACTATGTCTTCTTTTTTATTAATGTATACTGAACTAAATTGATTAGAGAAAGTAGGTTTTGGTTTAGGTATTTCTGGTTTAGCTTCTTCAACTGCAGCACTTGCAAAAATACTTGGAACCTCTTCTTCCTTAATAACCGGTTCATCAATTGTTTCAATCGTATCAGATTTTACAGGTTCAAAAGAATCTAAATTTAAACTATCATTCAAACTAGCTCCAATATCTTCTTTTAAACTATCATAAGTTTTTTCAGTTAAATCTTCTGTAGATACCACTGGCTCTTTTTCTTCTTCTATTAAATTAGGCATTTCAAATGGATTAAGAGTTTCTTCTACTTTTTCTTCAGTCTCTAAAACAGTTGGCATTTCTTCTTTTTTATCTTCTTCCATCAATAATTCTGTTTTAGGTAAAGCGGACTCGCTTTCATTATTCTCAATTACCATACTATTCAAAGAATCATTTTTACTATCCAATACGTTTTCAATATTGGCTATTTCTCCCAAAGCATCTCTACTTTTTTTATCTCTCTTTCCAAAAAATAAAATCATTAAAAATGAAAAAGCCAAAATTGTAACCACTATAAATAAGCCAATCCCAAAATTTTCGTTACTATACAATCTATATAATAGTGATTTCATATCACACCACCTTTGTATTCTGTATTAAGAATATCATATTCTTTTTTATAAATCAAGAAGAAGTAAAAAAGCATAAAAAAAATATGACTTTTCTTTAGCCATATCTTACATATTTTTCATCATTTGTTTCATAACTTGATTGACTTGCTTCTTGCTAGGCTTTCTCCCCATACTACTCATCATCGCTTCAATCATCTTTTCATTAATTGGGGGATTTTTTTGCATATATTTTTTCATTACATATCTTGCAATTAAAAAGCCAATAACTGCCCCGATAACTAAACCTAATAAAATTAATAATATATCATGTAACATAAAGAATTCCTCCTCGATAGATTTATTTTACTAAAAATATTTATATTACTCAAGTAAAACTAATTAAATTGTCCAACCAAAAATAGTCTTTATTTATGAAATCACAAAAGAATAAATTAGAAATATCTTCTAAATCTTGAATAAAAACTGGATTAACTACACTACTTTTTAATTGTAAAAACCGCTTATGTAAAACCAAAGTCGAATCTTCTTTTTTATAGATATTGTTTATTTTATGCACATTTTTAAATTTTGTATAAAAATAATTATCTTGATACTTTTTAAAAATATCGATATCAATTCTTTTCATATTAAAAACATCCGATATTTTAGTAAACAAATCTATGCCATTTTCCATTTCGCTTTCTTCTAAATTATAAATATATAGAAATAGCCGAAATAAATGATATGGATTATCTTTGGTTAAAATAGCATATTCTTCCTTAATTTTAAAAATATAAAATGTTCTCAAAGTTTCTCACCCAATTAAATATATAATTAAATTAGTTAATAAATTGTCGAATAATGCTTATAAACTTAAAATTTTGTCCTGGCCCTTTAAAGCATCAAACAGATTAATACTCAAACTATTGCACAAGGAGACTAAAACTAGAAATATTTCCGCAATTTTATTTTCTAATTCTTCGTTATTTTCTTTTTTAAGTGTCTCTCTTACCTTTTTTCCTAAGTCTAAAACACTAGAAAATAAGAAAAACATTTCACTAGAAACATTATTTTTTTGAAAGTTTTCAATATCTAATTGTTCAAAAACATATTTTTGAATTAAATCCAAACTATCATCTCTTTTTAAATATTCTAAAACATTATCTTGCATTTTAATCACCTAAAGCTAATTCATAGCTAACCCTTTCATTATTATTTTCTAATTGATTTAAATATTTAAATCTGGCATTTAAAATTATGACTCCAAAAATAATGGTCGAGTATAATAAAATTGCTCCACTGTAATTAATTAATATTTTTTTCATGTTATCTCCTTCTTTCTAAATTCATTCTAAACCGTATATTTGTTCGTGTCAATACTTTTTATGAACATTTGTTTGACTTTTTACATTGAACATGTTAACATAATGATGGAGGTAACTATATATGACCGAATTAACACAAAAACAAAACGAAGTATTAGATTTCATTAAAAAGTACACTGCGATGCATGGCTTTCCCCCATCGATAAGAGAAATATGTGCGGCTTTAAATTTATCTAGCCCCGCTACTGTACATGCGCATGTCAAAAATTTAGAAAAAGCCGGAGTTATTAAAACATCAGCCAGTAAATTTCGGACGATTGAAATCTTAGTCGACAATGAATATTTAACTAACGATGAAGAAGTAGTTAAAGTTCCCCTTTTAGGTAAAATCACAGCTGGTAGTCCCATTGAAGCTATCGAAAAACCGAACGAATTCTTTAATTTACCGGCTTCCTTAATTCCTTCAAAAGAAACTGTCTTTACTTTACGTGTCAGTGGGGAATCGATGATTAACAAAGGAATATTCGATGGCGATTATGTTATTGTACAAAAACAAAATGTAGCCCGAAATGGCGATGTTGTTGTCGCTATGACTGAAGACAATGAAGTTACACTAAAAACATTCTATAAAGAAAAAGACCATGTTCGCTTACAACCAGAAAACGATACGATGGCCCCAATTATTTTACCTAACTGTACAATTCTCGGCAAAGCCATTGGTTTATATCGTAAATTCTAAAAATTATTACCATTCTTGGTAATTTTTTTATGCCCATAAAAAATACAAAATACTATAAAGTACTTTGTATCCTCTAAAATAGAAATACTAAGGCCGATTAATAAACAAATTATCATATAGCTCATCTAATCTTTTCACGGAATTATACGACCTATACTTAATTGCATTACCCCGCCAAGAATGATAAGCCATTTCAATATCTTTGTACTGCATCTTTCCTTCATCTAATAACTTCCGATATTTCTTTAACTTTCTTCTTTCTCGCGTAATCGTACTCGGTGCTAACCTTTTAATAACTTTTCCACTACTTGTTAAATTATATTTAATCTTTAAAAATGTAAACTCATGGGAAAGTTTGACAATATGGGTTTTCTTGCGATTAATAAACAAACCTAAATCTTTAGATATTTCATCGATTTCTTCTAATAACTTTTTTAAATATTCTTTATCTTGATGAATTATATACACATCATCCATATATCTTCCATAATATTTTAATTGCTTCACAATTTTACAATAATTATCAATTCTAGTTGGATAATAAACTCCACATATTTGAGAAATTTGACTACCAATCCCAATAGATTTAGCCATCATCTTTTCTCCCGTTAAATTCTTTTTATCAATTAACGAATGTTCTAAAGAGTTATATAAAACATTTAAACAATTAGCATAATCTTTATCATTTAAATAAGAAACATCTATTGCAAATGAAGAAACTAACTGTTCAATAAAAGGCATAAATTCTTTATCGAGTCTTTTACTTAAAGTCGTAAATAACTTATCATGTCTAATATTATCAAAAAATTTACTATAATCAATTAATAAAATGTAGCCCTCATTACTCCCAAATTTCTGATAAAACTTATGCAAATGACATTCTAAGCGCTTCCTCGAAAAATCAATTCCTTTATTTTTTAAACTAGCTCCATTATCGTATATTAAATATTGTTTTAATTTGGGTAACAAAATATTATCACACAACGACCTTTGGACAACCCTATCTGAAATATGCATGGATTTAATATACCGAATTTTACCGCGTTCCTGTAAAACAAATTCATAAAATTCTTTTTGTTCATATTCTCCATTTCTTAACATGGTTTGTAAATTATAAGTATTTCTCAATAAATTCATTTCATACTTCTGAACTGATTCTTTCCAAATACTACCCTTTTTCGCTAAGTTAAAAGCCTTAATCAAAGAATTAGCATCACTTAATATTTCCATATCTTTATTCATAATTAATCTACCTCGTTTATAGCCGTAATAGACGTATCTAACGGCATCAAGATTGCAAATTTACCTTACGGAGGGACAAAATTTCCTTCCATATATCTCATATCGGAACTTATCCTACTCTTAGTATGAGCACATAGAATCAGGGGACGGACACCACCATCCGAATTGGATGCGTTGTTGTTGTTGGCATTGCCATTGTTGTTGACATTAGCAAAGTTCGTCGAGTTGGTAACCGCTTATCAAATTTTACCCCAAAAAATAATTTTTAAATAATTAATTAAATTACTCAACTTGTTTATAGTTGTAATAGACGTATCTAACAACATCAAGTTTTTAAATTTACCTTGCGGAGGGACAAAATTTCCTTCCATATCATCTCATATCGGAACTTATCCTACTCTTAGTATGAGCATATAGAATCAGGGGACGGACACCACCATCCGAATTAGATGCGCTGAGGGTGCCGGCCGCGCCATCGCCGCTGACATAAGCAAAGTTCGCCGAGCTGGCAACCGCTTATCAAATTTTGCCCCAAAAAAATCATTGAATTTTTTCTAGTAATTTATTATCACTTTTTCGCCATCCTTTCAAAAGCGCAATTTCTCGTTCAATCATTTCCACATAGCTCATATATTTCTGGGCATTAACTGGAACTATTGAAATAATGTATTGCATTTCTTGTAGCAAATCTTCACAATTAGCAATCGCTTTATTTTGACTATTTCTTCGCATATAATATTCACTCATATTAACCGGATATATTGTATTAGCTCGAACTATATTTTTAATTAATTCTCTACCTATATCCATAAAGTAAGATCGTTCTTTTTCAATTAACCACATTGGATATTCATCAACAAAACACTTACCCATTTCATGACTATCAAAAATGTCTTCCACTATCTGCTTTTCTTCTTCCGTAAACTTTTCATAATTTCCCACAAACTTAATTCCCCGAGCAAAATCTTTTATTCCAAAATCCCGCAATAATAAATCAGTAATACTTTTTCGCAAAGCAATTGCATTATGAAAAAACTCCATTTTTGATATATTTCTTTTATTCTTAACTACACTCATTATCCTAATCCTTTCTTACTTATAACTACTCCACACATTTTCACTAAAAATTTACCACATTATCTTTAAGTTGGCCAAAGCCAACTTTCAAAACCCCTATTTTTTTTCCTTTTTTGCTAAATTTTAGCAAAAAAGGAAGTAATTTCTCATTTTACTTCCTTTTATATTAATTTATATTTGAATTTTATTTACTCCCTATCTTCTTAATCCTCAACACCCCATAAAGGGGTTAGATTGAGGATTAATCGATTAGGAAGCGGGGACGGACACCATTCGAATCGGATGCGTAGTAGGTGTTGGCTACGCCATAGCCGTTGACACTAGCAAAGTCCGCCGAGTGGGCAACCGCCTTTAGCCAATACCAGTACCTTCCAGTACTTGCTCCCGATATTCCAGTAATACTTTGATTTATAAGCTCAGGCCTTAAAGCAAATATGGCATATTGCCTATTATCTAATCCGATGTCATAACCACTACTTGACCATACGGTTGTTCCGTAGACATTGACCTCACTCATTAAATCCAGCTTACGATCATCCCATTCCCATGCACTTGAAGCACCATTATTTTGACCCCATTGATTTGAACGATTAGCATCAACATTTGTCGAAACCAAATTTCGATATGTGATAATATGGCAATCTGTACTCGCTTCAACTTTGCAGAAATCTGGAGCAATATATTGAGTATAAATATTGTTCAATGTTGTTTGATACATCTCACTACCTTTATAGCCACCGACACCTTCTAATCCTCCAGCTCCAGCCAGTGTAGAATTCGTTTCATTCATTCGATCTTGTTCTAACATATAGGATGGAATAATTGTTGCATGATGCTTTGTTAATGCTTGATCCCCTTGATTCCAATAATTATCCAAATCGGCTATTATCCAGACAATATTCTTATTCCACTTATCTTTTGTATTACTTACTATATAATCACCAACATAGATATCATCAAATGTTCCATCACTGATTTGCTTAAATAAATTTTTACCATTTACCAGTTCGGTTCCATTATAATAACCTGTGATATTCTTGCCACGATAGGTGCTTCTTCTTAATGCTACTCCCGATTTAATGTATTCATCATATTGGTCTTTAGTCATACTTGAGGTAAATGTTAAGGTACATTTACTATTACTTTCAATATAATCTAAATTTAATCGCCAAGCATTGTAATCCCATAAGCCTTGTGTCTTACTACTTGTACAACTTACATCGACATCATAATATTTACCATCTTTACCTACTGGACTGGCTGGCATATCCGTTTGCTTAGCTCCATCAACCATGATGGCTAACTTGACATCATATCCAAAATCCGGTACCTCGCCATTGATTACATTGTAATCTTTCTCGACCTGATACCATGCAAATGTTTTAAATATGCCAATGCCTCCTATACCTAAAGTTACTACTAAAATTACTACTACAAAACTTCTTTTTAATTTCCTATTCTTTTTAAACTTTTCTAACTTCATTGTTCATAACTCCTCTACTTTAAGAAAAGTATAGTCAATTTTTTTCCAAAAGTATATTCGGTTATTTTCATCTAATTTCAAACAATTTATGTTGAAATATAGGAAAAAATGTCAAGAAATGTCGAAGAAAAGTAAAAAAAAGACAAAGTCTAATCCTCTGCCTTATTCTTAAATTTTAAAATTATCGGAGTTCCTTCTAAATCAAAATTATCTCTAATTTGGTTTTCTAAATATCTTTCATAACTAAAATGAATTAATCCTTTATCATTAACTTTAAAAGTAAATTTAGGAGGTTTACTATCCGTTTGACTAACAAAATAAATTTTTAATCTTTTTCCTTTATAAGATGGCGCTTGATGCATCAAAACTGCCTCACGAATAACATTGTTGATATCACTAGTCATTATTTCTTTCCGATTATTTTCATTAGCTTTGATAATTGCTGGCATTAATGTGTGAATTCGCTTTTTAGTTTTAGCTGATAAAAATACTTTTAAAGCATACGGAGCGAACATAAAATGTGACTCTAAATTTTGTTGCCATACCTTAATATCTTTATCGGGATTTTCTACAGTATCCCATTTATTTACCGCGATAACAACTCCTTTACCGGCTTCAATAGCGTACGATAAAATATGTTTATCATGTTCAATTATTCCTTCCTCGGCATTAATTACTAAAACACAAACATCGCTTCTATCAATCGCTTTCAAACTTCTCAGAAGACTGTACTTTTCAATATTTTCATAGATTCTTCCTTTTTTCCGCATACCCGCTGTATCAATAGCAATATATTCTTCGCCATTATATTTTAAAACAGTATCAGTTGCATCCCGAGTCGTTCCTGCAATATTGCTAACAATAACTCGTTCTTCATTTAAAAGGGCATTAATTAAACTACTCTTACCCACGTTTGGTCGTCCAATAAAACAAAACTTTAATCTTTTATCTTCCTCTTCTACAGTTTCATTAAAATCTTCGGTTACTAAATCTAGCAATTTATCAAAGCCTAAATTATGAGTAGCACTAACTCCAATTACATAAGGGAAACCTAATTCGTAGAAATTATAAATTAGTTCATCACGTTTTGCATTATCAATTTTATTAACCACTACGATAACTTTTTTATTAGTTTTTCTTAACATATCTCTAATTTTTAGATCATTACTGCTTATTTCTTCTTTACCATCGACAACAAATAAAATTACATCAGCTTCATCTATTGCCAAAGTTGCTTGCATAATAATATCTTTATTCCAATCATCATCACCCATATCGATACCACCAGTATCAATAAGTAAAAACTTTTTATCTTTATAAGTAACATCGCCATAAATTCTATCTCTTGTAACCCCTGGCGTATCTAAAACAATTGACTTGTCTTCTTTAATTAAACGATTAAAAATAGTTGACTTACCAACATTAGGCTTACCTATTAAACAGACTGTTTGTTTTATCATATAAAGTCCTCCCTTTTTAGTGTTAGTATTTTAGCATAAATTAACCTAAATCACAAGACCACCTAAATTTAATCATTTTTAAAAATTAAACCATTAAAAATTATTTTAGTTTCTTTTGTAATTTTTTAATTTCCGGTACTGGCATATTAACTATCTCGGAAATAGTTTCCATATCAAAATTCTTAGCTAACATATTATTTATCATTTCCTTTTGTTGCATTATTTGCCCATCTTTTATTCCTTGTTCCCGGCCAATACCAATACCATCTTTTATTCCAAGTTCCCGGCCAATGCCAATGCCATTTTCTTTTCCAGCTTCCCACATCCCATATAAATCTTGTTTATGAGCTTCTTCTAACTTATAATAGCCCACATGATTTGGGTCTGTTGATAATTCTTCTACTCTTCTTATCGCTGCCATATACATTTCCTCCTTGGCAAATTCTTTTTTCATTTTCTTGATATCTTTCATCATTAATAATTTTACTACTTTTTTAATGTCTTCATCTCCATTATATTCATCACTTAAGACATTTTCAACTATTACATGTACTGATTCATAAATATTTATCTCTTCATTTCCTTCTTCATCTCTTAATTTAAACCTTATTATTGGGCTTTTTGTTTTAAACTTATTAAAACAATCTATATTTATGATATACACCTTGGGATAATCTTTACTCCCAACTGGCACTATTTCTGATAATAACGAAAATCCATAACTAGTATTCTTTTCAAAGATATTCTTACTAGGAAATTGATTCATTTCGATTATTATTCTATCGCCATTTTCTAGCTTTATTATTATATCGGAAGTCTTTGCTTTTTCATTTTTATTTTTCTTTATTAATTCTCCTCCCTGAAATTCTCCTCTTTTTATTAATTCTTTATCAATATGTAATATTTTACTTACAAATGTCGCAACCATCTCTCTTACTTTGATATCACGAAATAAGGCTTTAAACAATCCATCATTGCATACATTTATAACTTCGAGTACTTTTTGCTTCATTAGTTGCCTCCTTATCTTTTATACTCTCTACTATATATTTACAATGAAAATTTGCGTTTTCCTTTTTATTTCTTAAAATTTCTTAAAAAAATTAAAACTACGCCTTCAAGACGTAGTTTTTAAGCAACCCTATAAGGGTATATTACTGGCGGCCTCCACAT
>CANQGB010000020.1 GCA_947600335.1 uncultured Bacilli bacterium
AATCTAACCCAAACATGACCATATTGTCCACGACCACCAGATTGTTTAATATACTTACCTTCACATTCACCCATTTGTGTAACTGTTTCACGATAAGCAACTTGAGGCCGACCAACGTTTACTTCAACATTAAATTCATCTTTCATCCGACGAACTAATACTTCCAAATGAAGTTCACCCATACCACTTATAATAGTTTGGCCAGTTTCTGCATCCGTCTTATATTTAAATGTTGGGTCTTCTTCTGATAATTTTTGTAAAGCTATACCCATTTTTTCTTGGTCAGCTTTACTCTTAGGTTCAACAGCTTCATCAATAACTGGTAATGGAAATTCCATACCTTTCATAATAACTGGTGATTTTTCATCACATAATGTATCAGCTGTTGTTGTATTTTTAAGTCCTACTGCAGCCGCAATTTCTCCACAATATACTTCAGTTATTTCTTTTCGATTATTAGCATGCATTTGTAAAATTCTACCGATTCTTTCTTTTTCATTCTTTGTAGAATTTAAAATATAAGAACCACTAGCTAAATGACCAGAATAAACTCTAAAGAAAGCAAGTCTTCCAACAAATGGGTCAGCCATTATTTTAAATGCTAAAGCGGTAAATGGTTCATTATCATTTGGATGACGTTTTACATCTTCTCCTGTTTTTGGATTATAACATTCAATAGCTTCAATATCAGTTGGGGCTGGCATATAATCAAGTACAGCATCAAGAGCTAATTTAACACCCATATTAGATAAGGCACTACCACACATTACTGGGAAGAATTCCGCAGCTAACACACCTTTACGAATTGCTGCTTTAATTTCTGGAACACTAACTTCGCCACCTTCAAGGTATTTTTCCATTAGAGCATCATCAAATTCGGCAGCTGCTTCCACAAGTTCAATATGTTTAGCTTGAGCTAAATCTTTTAATTCAGCTGGAATCTCAATTTCTTCGGCTTCTTCATGTTCTTCACCATTATAATGGTATGCTTTCATTGTAACTAAATCGATAATACCATTAAAGTCATTTTCTGCCCCAATTGGCCATTGAATAGGTTTATAATTAACTCCTAATCTACTACCAATAGTACTTAAAGTAAATTCAAAATCGGCTCCAAGTTTATCCATTTTATTAGCAAAAATCATTCTTGGAACTTTGTATTCTGTAGCTTGCCGCCAAACAGTTTCACTTTGAGGTTCAACACCTGCATTTGAATCAAGTAAACAAATAGCACCATCTAGTACTCTTAAAGAACGTTGAACTTCAACTGTAAAGTCGACATGGCCTGGAGTATCAATAATATTTAAACGGTAACCTTTCCAGTGAGCAGTAGTTGCCGCACTAGTAATTGTAATACCACGTTCTTTTTCTTGCTCCATCCAGTCCATTTGAGATTCTCCATCATGAGTTTCTCCAATTTTGTGAGTAATTCCTGTATGGAATAATACTCGTTCCGTAAAAGTAGTTTTACCAGCATCGATATGGGCCATAATCCCAATATTTCTTACTTTATCAATAGAAACATCTCTTGCCATAAAATCCTCCTACCATCTATAATGAGCAAATGCTTTATTTGCTTCTGCCATTCTATGAGTATCCTCACGTTTTTTTACTGCGCCACCAGTTCCTTCAGCTGCATCCATAAGTTCATTAGCTAAATTAATAGCCATTCCCTTACCATTTCTAAGTTTTGCATAATTAACAATCCAACGAAGGGCTAAAGCTTGACTTCTTTCATCGCTAACTTCATTTGGAACTTGATAGTTTGACCCACCAACACGCCGAGATTTAACTTCTAATGCTGGTTTAACATTTTCTAAAGCTTGATTATAAACTTCCATTGGGTCTTTTCCGGTTTTTTCTTTTATAATATCAAAAGCTTCATACAGAATTTTTTGAGCTGTTCCTTTTTTACCATCAAGCATAATTTGATTAACTAGTTTTGTAACTACTTTTGAATTATACACTGGATCCGGTAAAACATCTCTTTTTTCTGCTCTTCTTTTACGCATAATCCTATCCTCCTTTATTTATTTTCTATTTTTTTGGTTTTTTAGTTCCGTATTTACTACGACCTTGTTGTCTTTTTTGAACGCCTTGAGTATCTAATGTACCACGTATAATATGATAACGAACACCGATTAAGTCTTTAACACGACCACCTCTTACAAGTACAACACTATGTTCTTGTAAATTATGTCCTTCTCCTGGAATATATGCATCGATTTCTTTACCATTGGAAAGTCTAACTCTGGCATATTTCCGTAGAGCTGAATTCGGTTTTTTAGGTGTCTTAGTACCAACACGAGTACAAACTCCTCTTTTTTGTGGACTATTTAAATCTGTTTGTTTTCTTTCAAGTGTATTTAATCCTACATTTAAAACTGGACTTTTACTCTTTCTAGTTTTCTTTTTTCTCTTATTTCTAACTAATTGGTTAATTGTAGACATATTGTCCTCCTCTCATTAACACACATCCTGGTGTATCAAAATTCCTCTAAAATTAAGTTCTACATAACATAGAACTAGGTAAAAACCACAAATAATATAACACTTACAATATATGAAAGTCAACAAAAAACTATACTAAAAAAATTATTTTTCATAATCTTTCGTCGTATAGTTCGAACATTTAATATAAGCTTTGTATTTAAAAGTAGAACCGGTATCACTTACTTTGACATATCCATCGCATTCTTCACCATCTAAATTTAAATTATCTAAATAATTTTTACTAACTAATTCATCTTTTAAAGTAATCAAATCATTCTTATCTTGTGGAAACAAAAAGTTATCACTAACATACTTTTTTTCGGCCTCAACTAATTTTGCTTCTAAATCTTTATAAGGACTAGTCCTATTTTTATAAAAGAACCCAAAAGCTGTTAATGCTCCAAATATTATAACTATTACAAAGCCCCATACTATCGTTAATTTTTTCATTCCATACATAAATTATGCTCCTAAACGCCACATTTGAAAACCTGAAGTCATATCACTTTCACATAACGCAAAGGCCTTAGCTGCTAAATTATTATCACCATCTTGTGAAATTAAAACATAGCCATTACAACCTTTGCCCTTTTCTAATTTTAAATCATCTTCTGTTAAATAATTTTTATACTTTAAATTTTCAACTGTTATAGTTGTATTCCCAATTAAACCATTTTTATAATAATCACGATAATATTCTAATCCTGCTTTTCTAATGTTATCTTCTATGTCTTTGATCGATAAAGAAGTCGCTATAATTTTCTCTGAATTATTTTCTCTAACATTTAACTGTTTAGTCATTATCATTGTAACCATTAAAAAGAATAGTAATATTCCACAACAAACTAGCATTTGTGCCAAACTCCAACCTTTATCATCTAAACCCATAAAATCACCCAAAATAATTATTTCTCAGGACATTGTCTTTCTGAAATAACAAACGGACCAAATTCAGTCGCATTAAGGCATTTCCGATCATATTTTATAGCTTTATAACCTATACCTACACAAATTTTAGTAGAACCATCTTCATATTCTTTAACCGTATTAGATAAACAAAACATTGGATCTTTTCCTGTCCTTATTCTAAAGTAATCACTAAATACTAACACTACCCAAACGAATAATACTGCTACTATTACAATTTTTATTATCAAAATAGTTTTATTTTTCACCATTCTCACCTAGTATCAATTATATCTAATTGAAAACTTTAAATCAACCACAAAATTCATCTATTTATCAATATCAATATCTTAAATATAATATTTAATTTAAAAATAAGCATTAAAAAAGAGTAGATATTACTACTCGTTCTTTTAACTAAGCTAACTCTACTTCAGCGCCAGCTTCTTCTAATTGTGCTTTAATTTGGTTAGCTTCATCAGCAGGAACGTTTTCTTTAACATTTCCACCATTATCAGCTAAAGCTTTAGCTTCAACAAGACCTAAACCAGTTATTTCTTTTAAGATTTTAATAACTTGAATTTTATTTCCTCCAGCATTTTTAAGAACAACAGTTTTAGTTGCTGAACCAGCATCTTCTTGAGCACCAGCAGGAGCAGCAGCTACAGCTACAACACTAGGGTCAATTCCTAATTCATCTTTCATTGCGTCAACTAAATCTTTAACTTCAAGAATAGTCATTTCTTTTAAAGCACTAATAAATTCATCTCTTGTTATTTTTGCCATTTTAATTTTCCTCCCTAATTAATTATTTTTTTCTAATTGTTCAGCATATAAGTTTAAACCTATAGCTAAATCTTTAACATATTTCATCATGCCACTAGCAAGCATAGTAAGCAATCCATCTCTTGAAGGTATGCTAGCATAATCACGAATAACATTAATGTCGGCAACATCGCCACTTATAATTCCAATTCTGATTTCTAACTTATCATGCTCTTTAGCATAATCTGAAATAACCTTAATTGGTTCCAGTAAACTTTCACCAAACAATATAGCATTTGGTCCTTCTAAGAAACCATTCAAATCAATGTTAAGTTCATCTAAAGCTCTTTTAAGTAAAGTATTTTTATAAATCTTAACAGATGATGTAACTTCTCTTAGTTTGTTTCTAAGTTCACTTAATTCAGCAACTGTTAAACCTTGATATTGAAATAATATAACTGATTCACTAGCTTTAATATTATCTACAATTTCACTTACAATTGCTTTTTTTTGTTCTAAAACTTTTGAACTGGCCATAATATCCTCCTTTACATAATAGAAAAGCTCTTTTTTAAGGAAAAAGAGCTTAATTAAAAGAATTAAGTTTTTCCCTCGGTAGGATTATTAAGATTAAAATCCCCTACTGTCTTTGGTAAGAACGCTTTTCTACAAAGTATTATATTAAATTAAGTATTAAATGTCAAAAGAATTTTGGTCTAATCTAATTCCAGGACCCATCGTTGTTGAAATAGTAATATTTTCTATTAATTTACCTTTAACAGTTGATGGTTTGGCTTTTAGAATAGTACTAACAATATATTCTAAATTCTCTTTTAATTTAGTTTCATCAAAAGAAACTTTTCCTAAAATACTATGAATGTTTCCAAAAGTATCAGTCTTATAACTTACCATACCTTTTTTAACATCTTCAATAGCTGCTGCAACATTCATGGTAACTGTATTAGTTTTAGGGTTAGGCATTAAACCTTTAGGTCCTAAAATTTTACCAATTTTACCAAGTTCAGGCATCATATCTGGAGTAGCAATGATAACATCAAAATCAAACCAATTTTCTTTTTGAATCTTATCAATCATATCTTTTTCTCCAACATAATCTGCTCCAGCAGCTTTAGCTTCTTCTAACTTAGCCCCTTTAGCTATAACTAAAATCTTTTTAGTCTTACCTGTTCCATTTGGAAGAACAAATGAACCACGCAATTGTTGGTCAGCTTTTTTAGGGTCAATGTTTAATTTAATAGCAACATCAATAGTACTATCAAATTTGGTAACTGAAGTTTCTTTTACTAACTTAATTGCTTCATCTATTCCATAAACTTTATTTTTATCAAGTTTACTTGAAGCTTCCACATATTTTTTTCCAAACTTCTTCATAATTTCCTCCTAACTGTGGTTTATTAGCGGATTTATTTTTATTTTTTAATTTATATTATTCTTCTTCTTGGTTTTCTTCATCAGTAGCTACTGGAACCTCAACAGTACCTTGAGCAAGTTCTTTAGCTTCCTCTTCCATTGCTGCTAATTCTTCATCCCGTTTAGCCATTTCAGCCTCATGTGCTGCGGCTTCTTTAGCTTGAGCTGCCAATTCAGCGTCATTAACACCTTTAATCGCAATACCCATATTTCTTGCTGTACCTTCAATAATATTCATTGCTGCATCAACATCGTATGCATTTAAATCAGGTAATTTAGTTTCAGCAATACCTCTAAGTTCATCTTTTGTAATAGTGGCAACAATTTCATTTGCGCCTTTCTTACTACCTTTTTGAATCTTAGCCACTTTTTTAAGCAAGAATCCAGCAGGTGGAGTTTTTATAACAAAATCAAAGCTTCTATCTTCATAAACAGATATTTCAACTGGAACAACATCTCCCATTTTTTCTCTAGTAGCTTCATTAAACTTAGAGCAAAAATCTTGAATATTGATTCCCGCTGGTCCTAAACATGTTCCAACTGGTGGAGCAGGTGTAGCTTTTCCTGCTTCGATTTGTAATTTAATTCTTTTTACGACTTCTTTAGCCACGAAAAACACCTCCATAATTAAAATATTCTCGTGTTAGTGGTCTAGGGCAAATCCGCATTTCCCTCCCACTAATACATTTAATCACATAAAATATATGCAATTGCACCTAAGATAATAGCACAAAATTCTTCTATTTACAAGTCATATTTTTTCGCCGTAAACACTTATGGCTATTCATCAAATTATCTACTTGTTCCCCTGAGGCTTTCTTTAAACGATAAAAATGGTCTTCATCTTGTTCATAGATATAATAATCGGCTTCCATCCCCGCAAAAGACCTAAACACACCGATAAAACTCGTATAATCTGTATTATAACAACAAGTATACTCGACAAACTCTGCTTCAATTTCTAAAAAATAATCTAAAAGTTTCAAAATTAAATTAAAACCACTATTAAAATAAACATTACTTCTTTCAATATTTATAATAAGTTGTACTATTTCAAACGCCTTTTTAACTTTAACATCGCGACTATATTTATCTAAATTAACCTCCGTTTTTAAAATAGCCAAGGCTTGCTCCGTAGAAACACCATGATAATCCTTCATTTGAAAATTATTCTCAAAATTATTTTTTCCGTTTACCATAAAATTATTCGGTTTAAAGCCTAACTTTATCATCGAAATATCTTTGTATATTCCCCAAGTTAAATCAGCAACAATTTCTTTTTCATCTACTAAAATCTTTACATATCTGTGTTCCCCGAAATCTGCAATCTTCGCCGAAATCTCAAATTCTTGCAACAATTCAACATACATTTTAGCCCAACTAGTACATATTAAAAAAGGTTTTTTTACATTATAAATATCAATCTTCTCTTCAATAATCTTTTCCCGTTCTGCACTATTTTTCGAATAACAAAACAAGGCTTGATTATAATCAAACAAATCCCCTGTTTTCCAATAAATAAACTTGGCTATTTCTAACTTATCTTGTAAATTTAATCGTTCTATTTCATCTTTTAAATACTTAACTAAATTCATAGTAAACCCCTCATGTTTCTTAATATTATAACTTAATTTTATCAAAGTTCAAGTCAAAGTATATTGGAAACAAAAAAGATTGCCTTCTTGAAAACAATCTTTAACACATGTACTTTTATCTTACATTTTACTAACTTGGAACAATTCCACTTCAACTGGAGTTTCTTGTCCAAATAAATCGATTAAAACATTTAATTTATTATTTTCTACATCAATAGTATCAATAGTTCCAACCATACCTTTAAATGGTCCATCAATAATATTAACTTTATCAGAAGGTTTTAATTCAGATTCGATATCAACTCTACTCATACCCACATTAACAAGTAATCTATCAACTTCTTGAGGAGATAATGGGGTTGGTTTAGCTCCTTTTCCACTAGAACCAATAAAACCAGTTACACCAGGTGTATTTCGCACTGCATACCAAGCTTCATCACTCATAACCATTTCAATAAATACATAGCCTGGAAACATTTTTTTGCGTTTTTCTTTTTTAACGCCATCTTTAACTTCTACTTCTACAGTTTCTGGAATTACCACTCTAAAGATATTATCTTGCATTTCCATTGATTCTGTCCGTGCTTCTAGTTTTTCTTTAACTTTCATTTCATGTCCAACATAAGTTGTTACGACATACCATAATTTTTCCATTAACTAATTGCCCCCTTAATAACTGATAACCCTAAATCTAATGCTTGAAAGAATATCATGACAATGATACAAAAAATTAATGTAGCTACCGTATATTTTAAAACATCCTTTTTACTTGGCCAAACAACTTTCTTAATTTCTTGTTTAACACTGCTCAAAAATTTCTCTTTTCTTGGCTTTTTGTCTTTTCCTTTATTTTTTGTCTTATCTTTTATAACTTTTTCTTTTCTTTTCATAGAAACCTCTTTTTTCCAAAATAAAAACACTTCCGTGCTTCCTTACCAATAATTTAGCACGAAGCATTCTAAAAATCAATCTTTTTCTCTATTTTTTATAATTAATTTCACTTTATTTTTAATTCTTTGAATAGCATTATCTACTTGTTTACTATTTTTTCCTAAAAATTTAGCTATTTCTTGATAATTCATCCCCGTTATTAATAAATTGTAGACTTCTAATTCTTGTTCTGATAAAGACTCTCGAATAATTTTAACTAACTCTTCAATTTCTTCATCCTTAGCAATATTTATTAATGGGTCATTATTACTATCATCACTAATAATATCTTTCAAAGGCACTTGATATTGTTCATAAACATGTTCTAAAGATAAACTATCTAATAGCATTTTATTTTTTATACTACCAGCTTTCTTAATGGAATTTTGTAGTCTTCTATCTACGCATAAAGAAATAAAAGTTGCCAATGTAGTATTTTTATCATCTTTAAAAGAATTAATAGCATCACTAAAACCTACCAAAGCTTCTTGATATAAATCTTTATATTCAAAACCTAAACGCATCGCTACAAAAGAATACTTTTTAATTACAATATCAATTATATATTTATATTTTAAAAATAACACATCTTTAGCTTCTTCATTTGCTTCACAAACCATTGAAAATAACTCACTATCACTAATATCATCATAATTCATTATTTTAGCATTGCAAATATTAAAATCCCAGCGGCTACACTAGCATTTAAACTATTTACTTCTCCTTTCATTGGTATTCCTATTTTTACATCGGTTATTTTTTCTACTAAACTACTTATACCCTTACCTTCATTGCCAATAACTAAAACCCTTTTTTGAGCATAATCGATAGTTCTATAATCTTTTCCGTCCATAAAGGCTGAATAAATAAAATAATTGTTTTTTTGGAACTTTTTTAAAGATTCCGCGATATTACTTACCCGAATAACTTTAACCCTATCGATAGCACCTACACTAGTTTTCATTACGACATCATTTATGCTCGCACTCCTATCTTTAGGAATAACTACTGACTTAACTCCCGCGGCTTCACAAGTTCTAATAATAGCCCCTAAGTTATGCGTATCTTCTAAATGGTCTAATACGACAATAAAGTCTTCTTCTAAAGCATCTTCTAATTGATAATAATCATAATCTAATATTTCTAAGACCATTCCTTGATGATTACCATTAGCCATTTTATCTAGTTGTTGTTTGGGCATTTTTAAATATTTAATTTTATTCTTTCTTAAATAGTCTATAACTTCTTGATTACGAAATCCTTCACTTAAAAATACTTTTTTGATTTTTGTAACTTCGATATCTTTTAAAACATTTTTACCATATACAATCATTTGTGACCCTCCTCAATTATTTCAATTCATTGCGGGCATTTCTTTTATAACTATTATAACTTTTTTCTCTTCTTCGAGCCAAACTTGGTTCATTATTTAATCTTTCTTCTTGATAATCAACTTTAAAGTTAAATTCTTCTTCTGTTTTAAATGGGGGAATTACCATTTCAGAAGCATAAATATCCATAATTAATAAATACGCTAACAATCTTCTAGCATTATTTTTTTGATTATTCTTCATCCTAAAAACCTCCTGTCTAATGTATTCTAATCATACCCTTTAAAAATCATTATGTCAAACAAAAAAGGAAAAAATCTTTCCCTTTTAAATATTACTTTTCAATATCGTTAATACCTTAAAATATTAGATTAATATCGAAACTAAAACTATGTACTAAGTAATATCTGTGTACATATTTTTAATATGATATTTTATTTATTTTTCATAACACCTGTTTTTTCCAATTTGGTAACTTCTTGCTTTTTATTTAAAGCCATTCCTATCACAAAGACTGTTGCCAAAAAGTAAACCCATAACATTAACATTACGATGTTGGCAAGCCCGCCATAAAAGACGGCATAGTTAGCAAAATGGTTGATATAATAAGAATATAGAGCTGTTACTAACACCCACATAATTGTTGTAAATACGGCCCCATAATTAACATTCGCACTTTCTAACTTCTTATCGGGCGCAATCGTATAAATGATTTTAATAAAACAGAAAATAATAAACCAAGCGACCGGTCCTCTTAATAAATTAAAGACAAAAGTAACCGTATTCGTAATTTTAGCATTCATATTTACATACTTAATAATTTCGATAATAATATTGCCAAAAACTGGAACTATTAAAATAAACATAAACAGAATGACAATAATAAAAGTCATAAACAACGCTTTTATTCTTCGTTCAATATTATTTGTATTTTCAATACCATAAATAGTATTAGAGGTCACAATTATCGAAAAAGCCCCATTACTAGCAATATAATAACCTATTAACAAAGTCATGAAAAAAGCAATATTAACATCAGGTATCGAAACTATTGGCATAATTAAAGAGGCTACTTCACTCCCAAATGCCTTATCGATAAAATTTGAAATAAAATCAATTGATAAATGTAAAAAAGAAGCTCCATAAGCTATTAAAGTAACTGTTGGAACTACTGATAGAACAAAAAAGAAAGCCAGTTGCCCTGGTAAAATAGTCATTTCTGGCCTTCTTATTATACTGATTACATTCTTTAAAAAAGTTTGAAATCTTTTAGACATATTATTCCTCTTTTTTATTTTGTTTTTGTTTTTTAACAGCTTCTACGGCTTCGTTTATGGCATCCTCAACGCTCTTAATATCATCAGTTATCATACTATAACTAATCGCTGCCCCATATTCATAAGGTAAGTTTTTAAATTCTTTAGTTAATTTATGAATATAACTAGTAATTTGTTTAGTTTGATAACCAATTAAGTAAATCACAAATTCATTGCCATCAGTTCTGATAATATCACTATTATCTAATTGATTTTTTACTAAGATATTTGCCGCGGCCTTAATTTGGGTATCGCCTTTTTCATATCCCATTGTATCATTTATGTATTGTAAATTATTTAAATCAATTACAATAATAGTTTGAGGATAGATGGTATTTTTACTCCAATTTTCTAAGTTTTCACTTAAATAATTCCGATTTTTTAATGAAGTAAGTTGGTCAATATACTTTAACTTATCTTCTTTCTTAATTCTTTTAGATACCTTAACTTTCTTACTAACATGATAGAAATATAAGAAGATAATAAATACCGCAATTAAAACATACATAAAGTATTTTGCAATCGTACCACTTATCGTGCCATTTTTTAAAGTAACTTCATAATTGTATAAGCCTTTAAAATACGCATCATGATTATCTTTAATATTTAAATATCTCGTAAATAAAGATGTAAAGACATTATCACTATTTATTTTAAATTTATAATCTCGATTAATTGAACCACTATAACGAACATTATATTTTTCAAACATATCGTATTTTTGGGCTTCGTATTGATTCTTATCGATGATAATTATTTTTTTATTACGAACTAGTTTTTTTAATTCTTTGGTATTTTTATAAGTTTTAATATTTAACTTGGTATTATTACTTAAATAACTTGCTAAAATACTATTTTCTTCCACATATATTTCTTCAGTTAATGAAGATAGAGAAGAAATTACAATATCTTTTTTCTTTGGTGCAATAATTTCATAAAGAACGGCCAAATTCGAATTTATATCTGTATACCCACCAATGTTATAATAACCAAAATATAAATCTACATTTTTATTATTTATCGCACTTACTAACTTATTATAAGTTTTATATTTTGTAAACTTAAACTCTACGCCACTAAAATCACTAAAATCTTTTAAATATTGAGCAACTATTCCCCCATAATTACTACTTGCTAAAATTTCATAAGGCTTATTGGTCACAAAACCATAGTTATAATCTTTGCCTTTCATAGTATCAATATCTGTTTGACTAATTTTTAAAGCACTAACAAACATATTAAATAAATAATCATTGTAATACTTAGTTAAATAATCTTCGCTCCAAGTTCTATAAAACTTACTCATGATACTTGCTAACACCGTATTATTACCTTCACTAATTTTGTAGTAATAAGATAAATCACTAAAATGATAAATAACATAAAGATTATCACTTAAAATAGTATCAACATACAAAGTAAGTGGAACTAACATATAATTAATTTTTTCATTATCTTTTAAGGCTTGAATTAACTCATCCCGATTATCAAACTCAATTAAATTTACTTCACCTAAACTATTTAAAGCTGAACTTAAAAAACTTTTATCTTCCTTTACTACCCCAATATTTAAACCTTTAATATTTTTAGCATCTTCCATAAAAGCTTTTTCTTTAGCAACTAATACATAGTGGTCTTGGTAAAATACTTTATCTGTCTTATCTAACGTATTACCCGCCGTCAAAGTTACATTATTTTGGGTACTTTCGCCTAAACTAAAAGCAACATTATTGATTTGTAATCCATACTTATCTTGAAAATCGCTGATAAAATCATAAAAAACTCCCGAACCATCTTGGCCAAAAACATTAACATTATTTAAAATATTAATATTTTGCACTACATTGGCATTATTAGCCATATAATGTTTTTCATCCGATGAAATACGATTAGGATTATTCATAAAAACATATAGCCATATTCCTAATCCAATAATAATTAAAACTGTTCCTAAACCTATAATTATTTTTTTACCTTTACTCTTCATAAATACCTCTATTCTTCACTAATCTCTGTATTGTTATTCCATACTAGACCATTACCATTAGCATTTCTAGCTCCCATAATTAAGAAGCCTTCACTATTTTCTGTTGAATTAGCTTTTATTGTAAAATTAAAATCATAAAAATCTAAATACTTCTCTTCAAAAGTAAGTAATGAGGCTAAAGCTCGACTTTCGGCTTCAATTAAAGATACTCCATCATTAAATAAAATAGATACATATACTATCTTACCAATAACTTTCAAAGATGAAGATTGAATTAAATCATCGTTATTTAAAGAATCAACAAAATTATTCTTCATTTCATCGGTAATTAAAACCTCTTCGATTCCATCTAAACGGTCACCATATTTTGAACTAGATGAGCCAAAAAAGTATTTTGCAATTACACCGATAACTATGCAGCCACAAATTAAAACGATAATCAACAAAACAAACAAAACCCGGTTTTCATACCATAATGATTTTAATTTTTTCATAATTCGCCTCTTTCTATAAGGTATAATAATTATACTACATTATATGTTTTTTTACAAAAGAAAAAGGACTAAAGACTATCTATGATACCCTTAATCCTCTCTTCATTCCAAATTTCAATCCCTAATTCTCGTGCCTTATCATATTTGCTACCTGGATTTTCTCCAACTATGACAACATCGGTTTTTTTACTTACCGAACTACTAGCTGTTGCTCCATAATCTTCTAATATCCTTGATAATTCATCACGACCCATAAATTCTAAAGTTCCCGTTAACACAAACTTCTTGCCACTTATTCGATAATCATATTTACCTTCTTCGCCCAAAAAATTCATATTAATCCCAATCGCTTTTAATGCATCAATTAACTCTAATTTTTCCTCATTATGAAAAAACTCATATAAATTTTTCGCTAAAGTTGGGCCAATATCATCGATATTTAAAAAATCTTCATAACTCGCCTCTAACATATTATCTAATGATTTAAATTTTTTCGCTAAAGTCAAAGCCGTTTTATCTCCAATTCCCGAAATACCTAAGCCGAATAAAACTCTCTCTAAACTATTACTCTTACTTTCTTCAATAGCTGCTAGCAAGTTATCCACACTTTTATTGCCATAACCTTCTAATTCAATTAAATCTTGTCTGTAATCTTTTAATGAATAAATATCGGGAATAACTTTAATAAAGCCCATATTGTAAAAATCTTCAATTATTTCATCACCCAAACCATCGATATTCATGGCCTTTCGACTACAATAATGAATTAAGCCCTCAACCTTTCGTGCCGGACATAAAATATTAGGACAATAATAATCAACTTGACCTTCCTTTTTAATTAATAAAGTATTACAAATAGGACAATTATCAATCATGACAAAATCTTTTTCTTCCCCAGTTCGCCGTTCTTTTTTTGCTTCCACTACTTCTGGAATAACATCGCCAGCTTTACGAATTGACACAATGTCGCCAATTTTCAAATCTTTCATCAACACATAATCCTCATTATGCAAAGTTGCTCTTTTAACAGTTGAACCCATCACAATAACTGGGTCCAATACCGCATTCGGTGTAATTCTTCCTGTTCTTCCAACCGTAAAGATAATATCTTGTAATTTCGTTAACACTTCTTTCGCAGGAAATTTATAAGCAATCGCCCATTTAGGATACTTTGATGTAAAACCTAAAAGTTGTTGCGATTCTAAACTATTAACCTTTATAACCACTCCATCAATTTCATAAGGCAAACTATCGCGTTCATTAGTTATATCATTAATATAGGCTTCTATTTCATTTATACCCTTAACTAACTTATTCGCTTTTTCATTGACCTTGAAACCTAATTTTTTCATATAATCTAAAGCCTCTTGGTGTGTTTTAATTCCGTAATCTTGGGGATTAGGCAAATGATAAATAAACGAATCTAATTTTCTTTCAGCGGCAATTTTTGAATCTAATTGTCTAATTGAACCAGCCGCGGCATTACGCACATTTTGAAAAAGGGGCAAATTATCTTTCGCTCTTTGTTCATTTAAAACCTCTAAAACTTTCTTAGGCATAAAAATTTCGCCCCGCACCTCAATATCGATATCTTCGGGCAAACTTAACGGAATAGATTTTATGGTCTTAACATTATGCGTTATATCTTCGCCGACAATACCATCCCCTCTTGTTGCTGCATAAATAAGTTTTCCTTTTTCATAATGCAAAGACACACTTAACCCATCTATTTTATATTCACAAACATAGATTGGTTCCACATTTTCTTTTACAATTCTTTTATTAAATTCTTCAATTTCCGAAATATCAAAAACATCAGGTAAAGACAACATTGGTAATTGGTGTTTAACTTTTTTAAACTTATCAATAACCTCGCCTCCAACCCTTTTAGTTGGCGAATCACTACTATCATATTCTGGATGATTTTTCTCTAAAACTTCTAATTCCCTTAAATACTTATCAAACTCTTGGTCAGTTAAAGTGGGATTATCTAAAACATAATAATCATAATTAGCTTTATTAATTAAGGTTCTTAAATAATCAATTCGTTTTTTTATTTCATCCATAAATAGCCTCCTATAATTTTTTTATACTTTTATGATTCTTCATTAATTTCTTAATACCTATTTTACTATTAAAAGCCACGGTCATAATCAACTTATCAACATCAATTACAACTCCCCGTCCATAAGTTTCATGCATAACTACATCTCCCGGTTTATACTCCACATTAGTATCATTATACATTTCTTCTTTTTGGAACTTAACTTCTTCTTTTATACTATTATTCTCTACTTCTACTAAATCATTACTAATTTCATCAATAAAACGACTTGGCGAATTCACACTTTCTTTACCATATAACATTCTTCTTTTGGCATTAGTTAAATATAACAAATCTCGAGCTCTCGTTATAGCTACATACATAAGTCTTCTCTCTTCTTCAATCCCACCTTGTTCCATTAAGGAATTAGCATGCGGAAAGATTGTTTCTTCCATGCCAATAATAAATACGACATCAAACTCTAACCCTTTAGCACTATGAATAGTCATCAAAGTAACTGCTTCGTTATATTCCCGATGTTCACTCATGTCCGCAATTAAGCTAATTTCCTCTAAAAAGTCATTTAAATTAACACTACCTGTTCGCTCTTCAAAAGATGCCGTAATACTCTTAAATTCCATCAAGTTCTCTAAGCGTAAGTCACTTTCTAGCGAATTATCTTCTTTTAACTCTTTCAACATGCCTGACTTTTCTAAAACATCATCCACTAATTCGGATAACGACAAATATTCACTATCTTTAGTTAATTCTAAAATCAAGTTTTTAAAATCTAACTCATTGCCTTTACTAATTGTATCAAATAAAGTAGTTCCTAAGATATTAGCCTCTGTTTCTAAATTTTTAATTGTCGTTGGCCCAATTTTCCTTTTGGGAACATTTATAACTCTTCTTAAACTTATCTCATCATTATGGTTGGCAATCAAGCGTAAATAACTAATCAAGTCTTTAATTTCTTTTCGTTGATAGAAATAATAACTACCTACTACCTTATAAGGAACATTCGCTTTAATAAACATTTCTTCAGCAATTCGGGCTTGACCATTCGTTCGATAAAAAACGGCAATATCAGATAATTTAATACCTTCATCGACTAATTTTTTAATTTCTTCAATCACTAAAGTAATTTCATGCTTTTCATCATAACTACGCAAATACTTAATCTTGGCCCCTAAAACTTTATTGCTCCTTAAATTCTTTTCTTTTCTATCTTTATTGTTTTTAATAACTGAATTAGCGGCTTCCAAAATCATTTTAGTACTACGATAATTTTCTTCTAAGGCAATAACTTTGGCATTAGTATAATCTTTTTCAAAATTTAAAATGTTTTTATAATTAGCCCCTCTAAACATATAAATTGATTGGTCTGGGTCCCCAACAACAAAAATATTTTGGCTTTTCTTCGATAACAACTTAGTTAATTTATATTGAACCTCATTAGTATCTTGATATTCATCGATTAAAATATATTTAAATTTATTTTGATAACGCTCTAAAGTATCTGCATGTTCTTTAAACAACTTAACTGGTAAAGCCAATAAATCATCAAAATCTACGGAATTATTTTTCTTCAATACTTTTTGATATTCTAAATAAACCTTATAAGCAATTTGTTCAACCTCTGTATTAAAATATTGCATAATTTCAGCATCCGTTAACATTTCATTCTTAATAAAACTAATTCTGTTGCGAATATAAGAAGGAGCACATTCTTCCTTTTCAATGCCCATGTCTTTCATGATTTTTTTAATGACACTTAAAACATCATCACTATCTAAAATCGTAAAATTCCGCTCTAAACCTAAGTCCATATAGTTTTCCCGCATAATTCTTAAACCAAAAGAATGAAAAGTTCCGACAAAAACATCATTATCACCAATTAACTTTTGTAAGCGTTCCCGCATTTCTTTCGCAGCTTTATTTGTAAATGTAATAGCTAAAATATTATAAGAAGCTACACCTTCATCAATCAAATGCGCAATTCTCGTTGTTAAAACCTTAGTTTTGCCTGAACCCGCCCCAGCAATGACTAAACATGGACCATCTTTGTGCAATACCGCTTCTTTTTGTTCTTTATTTAATTTATCCAAATAGTCCATTATTATCATTCCAATCTAACGGAATTATTATAGCATTTTTAAAATTAAAAAAGAAGCCCTTTCACGAACTTCCCACGATTATAAAAATTCCACAATATCAGGATTTTTATTTAATTTATCAACTAAATCTTCTCTATCATATTTATTAAAAACATTCATAAAATTACTATTATCCATTAAAAACATATCATAATATTTTTTAAAGATTTCTTTATAATTAGTTACGCCAATCTCTTTTAATGAATCAATATTTTTGGAAACTAAACGATAGGAATTCATTAAATTCTCTAATAATCTTGCTGGCACATTTTCACTAAAATCTTTTATTTCTTGTTCTGTAAAATCATAATCAAGTAAAAACTTCATTTTAATTACCTCCTAAAAAAGCTGCTACTGCTTTAGCACTTTCTTTATCTAATTTAGAGTTATACATTAAAGCAATAAACATAATATCAGCTGCACTCATAGGAATACTTAATCTTGTCAATTTATTTAAGTTTTCTTTAACTTCTTGAAAATTATTTACACTTATATTATCAATAATAATGCCCCATCCACCTTCGATTGGAAACAAATAATCTTCACATATTTTATTTTCAATTTTTTGAATTTCTAAAGTAATTGCATAATTTTCAGCATTTTCTTCGTTGTTATTTAGTTTATCTATTAAAGAGGCATCATCTAAAATAGTCTTTAAGTAACTGTTGATTTCTGAATCTTCATGTTTTGGTTCTGGTTCCAAAACAGGTTCCGGAGTTTTCATAATTAAATCCAAGTTATAATCTTTGCCTTCTTTATAACTAGCATTTTGATTTTTTAAAATAGTTATATTACTTAAGGCTATTTTTATATTTTTAGGTTCACTTAACATTTCTGGATAAATTCTTAAAAAATCTAATTCATCAATTTCTTTAAATTCTTCGATTTCTCTTTTTAAAGTTTCATAATCTACGGCAAATAACCGTAAAGAATAAATTCCATTAGTTTTTTGTAAAGAAATCTTATTATCAACTAACAAATCAACAATTTTATTAAATTCATCTTCGTTATTTAACATTAACAAACTTATACCAAACTTATTAAAACATTCTGAAAATAAAGCCAAACTTTCTTCACTAGAAGCTAACATATTAGTACTTTTAAGTTTATTTAAAATAGTCATAATATTCATAATCTGCTTCACCTCATTAATAAGCCATCAATGGTACATTTTTAGGGTCCATACCATTAGCTTTTAATTTAGCAATCGCATTACTTAAATCATTTTTTGTATACTTTTCTAAAACATTAGGATTCAAATAGATATCTATTATTTCTTTGCCAGTTTTTAATAAAGTATCAATTTTATCTTTTAAATCTCTATCAACTAACAAAGCCGCATGATTAACAAACATATCTAAATCGATTTTTAATGATTTAATATAATCAATATTTTCTTCAATCAAGCCCGCATCATAATGGTCAATTAAATAATCCATATCTTGACTACTAAAATCTAAGTAATTAACTCCATTAGCTTTTAATAATTCGATAATATCATCTTTATCATCATTTATTTCTACTTTAATTGGTTCTTCTTCAATTATTTCAAAAGTATCAGCAACTGGTTCCTGAGCTGGTTCTTCTTCAACAATTTCCGGTTCTATTCTTCTAGTAGTACTCTTATTTTTTAAGCTTTCATCATAAGTATACAATGCATCTTCGGGGAACATTAAAATTTTTGCAGCTTCTCTTTGTTCTTCTTCCGTAAAATTAAATTGTTCTAATAATGAAGTAATAGAATCTCTAGTTATATTAATACTGCCACTTAAAGCTAAATCAAAATATTCATTAAGTTTTTCTTGATTAGCTAAAGCTGTATCTCTTCTTATTGCCAATTCATCAATTTTAGTAATTGCACTATTCATTTCTTCTTCAACTTTAACTAATTCTTCTTCGGCTTTTTTCGTATCAGAAACAACATTTTCGATAGTTCTTGGTAAATATTTATCTAGTTTACTTACCAAACTTTGAGGATCAAAATCTATTTTCAAACGGTCTAATACGGTTGCATATTCATCCCTATTTATTCCAGACAATAGAGTAATTAGCTTTTCACCTTGATCTTCTAATTCATCATGTTGCTTTTCCAAATCAGCTATCTTCTCTTGTAATTGTTTTTTTTGTTTAGTTGTTCGTGTTTTAGTATCTTCCGCAATTCCTTTTTGCTTATCCATTTCCACTAAAACGACGCTATCTTCGCCTCTTAAATTATAAAGTTTTCCTAGTAAAGCTCTCACCTCAGTAGATAAAGCTTTCATACTAATCACTCCCTTATTCTAAAGACATTATAACAAAACACTTATTTTTTGTAAACTAGGTAATTTAAATATTTGTATTAAATTTTGAAAAGGAGTCTATTTTTAGCCCATATATTCCTTAAAACAAAAAAATAATTACCGGAGTTTGACAGTTGATCATTCATCATATGTTTAACAAGCCCTTATACAATAAGGTTTTTTTATGTCAA
>CANQGB010000021.1 GCA_947600335.1 uncultured Bacilli bacterium
ACAAGTAGTAAGACCAAAGGTTTATGGGATTATAATGCTTGGCGATTAAACTTAGATTACATAGAGAGTAATAGTAAGTGTACCTTAACATTTACCTCAAGTATGAGTAAAACCGATTATGACAAATATATTCAAGCAGGAGTAGCTTTAAGAAGAAACACCTATCGCGGCAAAGATATAACATCCTTATGGAAAAGTGGGGATTTATATACCCAAATCAGTAACGGAACATTTGCCGATATCTATGTTGGTGACTATATAGTAAGTGAAAAACTAGACGCTTTAGGTAGCAAGATAATTTGGCTGATAGCCGATATAGATAATTATTATAACCAAGGTGATAATTTAATGAAAACCCATCATGTAACTATAATTCCAGATATGGTCATTGCCAAAGCAAGGATGAATGCTACAGCTACTACAAATACTGGCTATAAAGGAAGTGAAATGTATACTACAACGCTTCCAAATGTCTTAAAAAATATAATAGAGCCAGATTTTACAAAAGATGGAAAAAGTCATGTATTAACCTACCGAAATTACGTTTCGACAGCAATTGATACGATACGTACAAATGGATTTGGTTTAAATACTGGAGCTGCCGCTGCTGCTGAATGGGTGGATAGAAAATTAGATTTAATGAGCGATATCGATGTTTTTGGGGCAATTGTTAGTAGTGCAAATATATTTGATTTTGGAATGGATAATCGCCAATATGCCATATTTCAATTAAGGCCAGAACTTATAAGTCAAAGCACATCTGGATTGGAAGAAACATACTGGCTTAGGTCAATCGCCGATTCACAAAGATTTACTGCAGTAGGCAGTTATGGATATAACTGGCATATGGAAGCCAATTTAGAAGCATATGTTCGTCCCCGTTTCTTAATCGGCTAGCTTTGGATATGAATGAAAACAATTTTGTTTCATTCTTTTTTTATCTATGCTAAAATAATCATAGGTGAAACATCATGGACTACATCAAAGGTAAAATACGAACAAAAATATATCAAAATGACAATGGTTTTTTTGTTGGAATTTTCAAAATTAAAGAAACATCTGATGAAGCTATGCAAGATTTTTTAAATAAAACCATAACTATCAGCGGCGTTATTTTAGACCCAAATGAAGAAGAAACCTATATTTTAACTGGAGAATACATTCGCCATGAACGCTTTGGCTATCAATATAAATTTTTAAACTATGAAAAAGAAAAACCAACTGGTGAAGATGCCGTTATTGAATATTTATCAAGTCCTTTAATCAAAGGTTGTGGTGAAAAAACAGCTCGTAAAATTGTCGAAACTCTAGGTGAAAATGCTATCGATTTAATTAAAGAAAATGTATCTAATTTATATTTGGTTCCGAATATGTCGGAAAAAAAGGCCGCAGCTATATACAGTTCCATCTTAGCTCATTCTTCTAGTGATGATTTAATTATCGAACTTAAAAAATTTGGCTTTTCCATGAATGAATCTACTCGCATCATCAATAAATTTAAAGACAACACAGGCATTTTTTTACATGAAAATTTATATCTTTTCAAAAAGATAATTGATTTTAAAAAACTAGATAATATCTACCTTAAAAATTTTGCAAGTGATACTCCTTTGCGTAAAAAAGAATGCTTATTAGAAACTATGCGCAATATAAGCGATTCGGTGGGTGATATTTATTCTTATGCCGAAGAAATTTATGAAACTTTAAAAAATAATTTTAAAATAATTTTGGAGAAAGAAGAATTTACTAATCTATTAGAGGAATTAATAAAAAACAATTATATTGTTAAAACCCATGACCGCTACTATTTAAAAGAAAACTATGTCGAAGAACACGATATTGCCGAGGCTTTATTAAAAATTAATAATTTACCCAAAAAGGAAATACCTAGTTTTGATAACAGTTTGCACATTTTAGAAGAAAGTTTGCAAGTAACTTACAATTTAGATCAAAAAAAGGCGGTTTTAAACGCTTTAGAAAATCGCATCACTATTATATCTGGTGGCCCGGGTACTGGTAAAACTACAATAATTAATGCGATTACAAAAATGTATATTGAAATAAATAAATTAGCGCCCATTGAAATTTTAAGCCATATTGCTTTATTGGCTCCAACTGGCCGGGCGGCTAAAAAATTAGCTGAATCGACCCATATTCCCGCAATGACCATTCACCGTTATTTAAAATGGAATAAAGATACCAATGATTTTGGCGTTAACGAATATAATAAAAATAATCATGCTTTAATAATTGTTGATGAGGTTAGTATGATTGATACGCATTTATTTGCAGCATTATTAAAAGGCATTAATTCGAACATTCAACTTATTTTAGTTGGTGATACTTTTCAATTACCTAGTGTCGGAGCGGGTTTAGTTTTAAATGACTTAGTTAAATCGAATTTATTTTCTTATAATCCTTTAGAACACATTTATCGCCAAAGTGCTAATTCTTATATTGCTTATTTAGCTAAAGAAATTAAAGAACACAACTTAAGTGAAAACTTTACCCAAAAACATGATGACTATAATTTCTTAGAAGTTCCTAGTTCTAATATTACGAATATCATTAAAGAAATATGTGATAAAAGTTTAGAAAAAGGCCTAAAACTAGATGATATTCAAATACTCGCACCAATGTATAAAGGGGAAAATGGGATTGATAACTTAAATGTGAAACTCCAAGAACTATTTAATCCCCCTGTTAAAGAGAAAAAAGGAATTAAATATTTTGATATAACTTATCGCGAAAATGATAAAGTTTTACAATTAGTTAATAATCCTGATTGTAATGTCTACAATGGCGACATTGGTTATATTGCGAAGATTGAAACGAAATTAATTCCGAAGAAAAAAGAAATTATAACCATTGATTTTGATGGCAACTATGTCGAATATGCTAAAGAAGATTTATATATGATAAAACATGCTTATGCGATAACTATTCATAAAAGCCAAGGTAGTGAATTTGCTCATGTCATCATGCCTATAAGTAAAAATTACTATAAAATGCTTTACAACAAACTTATCTATACTGGTGTATCCCGGGCTAAAAAAAGTTTAGTCATTGTGGGTGAAAAAACGGCCTTTTTAATGGCAGTCAACAATAACTTTAGTGAAACGCGAAAAACATCTTTATGTGAAGTTTTAATGCATAAAATATAAAATTATCGTTCATACTACTAATGAGGATGTGAAAACATGAAAAAAATGATGATGGCAACAACTATCGGTCTAGCATGTGGCGCCGGTTTAACAGCTTATCTTTTAACTAATAAAAATACGAAGAAAAATGCTGATAAACTTTTAAATACCATGATGGACAATGCTAATACAATGCTAAAAAAATAAACATTGCTTTATTTTTTTATTTTGCTATAATATCTCCTAGGTGATAAATAATGTTAAACGAAGATATCTTTGATACTTATGAGTATTTTCAATATCAAGCTGGTTTTTTCGATGGTCAAACGGATGTGATAGCTTACTACAAAGCTAAATTAATGTTTGATGCTCATAATATTCGCGGTACCGATGAATATATGTTAGGATACAATGATGGAATAAAATATGCTTATTCTATGCTTAGCAATAATGCTACCAATATAGAAAATATTAATCTTGAACAATCGATTGCTCAAAATGCTTATCGGGAAAGAATGGAAGGACTAAAACTTAAACGTTGAAGTCTTTTTTTATGACAAATTGCATTTTACTATTCGGGATGAGCCGTGATATAATATCTCTGTGGTGTTAAAAATGAAACGTAGTGAAGTAAATAAAGAAGATTTAAGTCCCATGATGCAACAATATTATGAGATTAAAGAAGAATATAAAGAAGAATTATTATTTTTTCGTTTAGGGGATTTTTATGAATTATTTTTTGAAGATGGCGAAATTGCTTCTCGCGAATTAGAGTTAACTTTAACAGGAAAAAATGCCGGTTTAAATGAACGAATTCCGATGTGTGGGGTACCCTTTCATTCTGTTAAACCTTATATCGAAAAACTAGTTAATAAAGGTTATAAGATTGCCATCTGTGAACAATTAGAAGACCCTAAAAATACGAAAGGCATGGTTAAAAGGGGAGTTACCCAAGTAATTAGTAAAGGAACCATTACCGATTCTGAACTTTTAAGTGAGCATGAAAATAACTACATTGCCAGTGTTCTTGATTTTTCCTTTACCTATGTTTTATGTTATGCTGATATTTCGACGGGTTATTTAGGGGTCATGAATGTTGAACATAAGAAAGAAAAACTTTTAAACGAAATTTTAAATTTAAAAATCAAAGAAGTAGTTTTAAAAGATAATACCGATTTAGAATTAATTGGGCTTTTAAAAGGAACATATGGTATTGAAGTTTCTATTAGTGAAAATGTTTTAACCGAAGAAACTCCTTTAACTGAAAATATTGAGGACATTCGTCATAAAGAGGGTATTAAGCATTTATTATATTATTTAATCGTTAAAGAATTAAAAGATATCTCCCATATCAAAGAAGTTGAAGTTATTAATACCGATGCTTATCTCGAAATGGATGTTCACACGGTCAGAAATTTAGAGTTATTTGAAACCTTGCGTTTAAAAGAAAGAAATTATTCTTTAATCTGGCTATTAGATAAAACTAAAACTAGTATGGGTAGTCGGAAATTAAAAAACTACTTAATGCATCCTTTAAAAGATAAAGAAAAAATTCTTGAACGCTATGACAAAATAAATACCTTGAATACCGAATTTATTTTAAAAGAACAACTGCGGGATAAAACTTATGAAATCTACGACATTGAAAGATTATGTGGTAAAATTGCTTGTGGAACCGTTAATGCTCGGGATTTACTGCAATTAAAAAATAGTCTTAAAGTTTTACCTGATATTCAAAATATTGTTGCCGAGTTAAAATTTGATTATCGTATTAATCCTCATACAGACATCTATAATTTATTAGAAAAAGCCATTTATGAAAATCCGCCAGTTACTTTAAAAGAAGGCTTCTTAATTAAAGAAGGTTATAATGCTGAATTAGATGAATTAAAAAGTATTCGTAGTGGGGGTAAAACTTTTATTGCTGATTTTGAAAATAAATTAAAAGAAGAAACTGGTATTAAAAATTTAAAAGTTGGTTACAATCGCGTTTTTGGTTATTATATTGAAATTACAAAAGGCCAAATTAAAGAATTAAAAGAAGGACTAAATTGGGAAAGAAGACAAACTTTGGCTAACTGTGAACGCTTTATTTCGCCAGAATTAAAAGAAAAAGAAGCCCTTATCTTAAATGCCGAGGAGAAAATAATTGAACTTGAATACAATTTATTTAATGAAATCAAAGATGAAATTAAAAAGCAATTAATTAGTTTAAAAGATACGGCCGAAGTTATTAGTGAATTAGATGCAATTTGTAGTCTAGCTGTTTGTGCTGAAGAATATAATTTAGTAAGACCAGAATTAAATAATGACCATGTTATTGATATCAAAGATGGTTTTCATCCGGTTATTGAAGTAGTAAGCAACAATACCTATGTTCCTAATGATTGCTCGATGAATGCTGATATTTCAACACTTTTAATCACTGGTCCTAATATGAGTGGTAAATCAACTTACATGCGCCAACTAGCTATTATAATTATCATGGCCCAAATTGGTTCCTTTGTTCCTGCTAAATATGCGAACTTGCCAATTATTGATAAAATCTTTACGCGCATCGGGGCAAGTGATGACTTAGTAAGTGGCGAATCAACTTTTATGGTCGAAATGAACGAAGCTCGCAATGCTATAATGAATGCTACCGTTGATTCCTTAATCTTATTTGATGAATTAGGGCGTGGAACAGCTACATATGATGGTATGAGTTTAGCCCAAGCTATTTTAGAGTATGTCAATAAAAATATTAAATGTAAAACTTTATTCTCAACCCATTACCATGAATTAACTAGTCTGGAAAGAGAAATATCTAGTATTAAAAATGTACATGTAAGTGCTTTAGAAGAAAATGGCACCATTACTTTCCTACATAAAATTAAAAATGGCGCCGTTGATAAAAGCTATGGTATACATGTTGCCAAGTTAGCTGGGATGCCTAATGATTTAACCAATCGGGCGGAAGAAATTCTTAGTTTTTACGAAAACAACAAACATAATTCTAAAAACGCTAATGTTCAATTAGAAATGGTCTTTGACGAACCGCCTAAACAAGACCCCGTTAAAGATTTTTTAGCTGAGATTGACCCTGTTTATATGACGCCAATTGATGCAATTAATAAATTATATGAACTAAAAGAATTAGTTAGCAAATGTAAATAATGCGTCAACATATAGTTGACAATATTGGTGTTAAATCAAGAATAATGATATAATCAAACTAAGAAAAAGAGGAGATTTTATGGAAAATTTAAATTTAAAAGAAACGCTTTTGAATATTTCAACAGAAACCCTTTCAATGGAAACTAATCGCAATGTTTTAAACTATTTTATAACTAATGATTTATCAAAGATGTTTGGGCGAGATAATATTAATTCTGATGAAATTATGAAAACTGTTGTCAATAATGCTGAATCTGGAAATGCTATTGGCATTGATATTAATGGTGAGGAATTTACCTTATCTTATTCTAAAGAAAATGGCGTAAGTTTTAAAAGTAATACTAATCCTATTTGCTTTAAAATAACTAATAAGAATGGTATAATGTCTAACTTTAATGTTTATAGTAATGATAATCAAGTAATTACTGAATATCAAGATGTAAGTATTTCTAATGATGAATATTATAATTATAAGAAAAGTGTTGTTGAAGCCGATGGCCATACTACTGAATATCCTTTATATCGTTTAAGAGCCGTAGGGGCCAAAATTCATGGTAAAGAGTGTTATGAGTTAAATTGTTTAGGGGAAGCTGAAAAAAATAAAAATGTTTTTCAAAAATTAGTTAATAATTTGAAAAAAAGTAATTTGTATTATATTGATGCTCCTGATGATATGGAACCATATGAACAAATTGCGCGAGTTTATGAAATCTTAGAAAGTGAAACTGAAAAAGCTCAAACAGTGCGAAGATAATTATCTAAGTTGCAGTTAATAAAAATCAGACCAAAAGTCTGATTTTATATTTCTCGCATATTTTGCATATTTTTATAAGGATTTTTACTATCAATTTTATCAGTAAAAAGTATGCCATCTAAATGGTCAATTTCATGTTGAAAAGCCACGGCTAATTCTTCACGAACGCGAATAGTGTAGGGGTTTCCTTCCATATCATAAGCTTCTACCGTAACTCTTGCATAACGAGGAACAATGCCTTCAACTTCCCGGTTAACACTCAAACAACCTTCGCCCTCACCAACATAGATTAATTCTTCGCTGTTGCTAATAATTTTAGGATTAATAACGACATAGTTAGTAAAAGTATGGTCTTCTTCTTCATTAACTACAACAAAAATTCTTTTAGGTAATCCTAGTTGAATATAAGCAAGTCCCATCCCGGCTCTTAAATCATATTTTTCTCTTTCTTCATCTATTTGGCTCATTTTTAAATATAAAAGCATATCTTGAATAGTTTTTTTATCTGTATCACTTAAAGGAAAGGTTACTTCTTGACTAGCATGATGTAAACGTTTATCTTTTTCGTCTAAAATAACTATATTTGGTAATTTCATAAAAACTCCCTCTTTAGAACTTATTTTAACAAAAAATGCAAAAAAAAGGAAGATTAAACTTCCTAATTGTTGTTATTGTTGCCCCAGTTCCAGCCAGCACCAATGATGATGACAAGAAGGATAAATAGAACAATCCAAATAGCAGCTCCAATTCCATATCCAGATGTATATCCAGCGTAGCCAGCATTATTTCCTCCGCAGCAAGGAGCGGCATTGTATCCGCCAGCATAGCCAGCATTATAGTAGCCGTTATTTCCGTAATAATACATACTTTATACCTCCTTTATGTATCTAATATAGTTTATTAAAGTTTATTTTTTTTGCTACTTTTAAATGTCTAGTTGCATTTTTTAGATTAATTTAAGTAGGCTATAACTATTTTTTATGGTAGAATTAAAGTAGGTGATACTACAATGAAAGATATTTGGCGAAAAATGGATAAGCCGTTATTTATAATGATGATTTTATATTCTTTAATTGGTTTAGCAATAATTCTTAGTGCCTCTAGTGTATCTGCTGTATTACGTTATGAAGTATCATCTTATAATTTTTTTATCAAACAAGCTATTTTTGTGGGTATGGCCTTTTTAGTTGGTTCTATCTTATTTTTAAATCTGCCAACTAGTAAGTATAAATACTTTTCACCTTTTTTAATCGTTGGCATCATCGCCGCTTTAATTGGGTTATTCTTTTATGGCAAAATAACAAACAATGCTATAAGTTGGTACCGGATTGGTTCCTTTAGTTTACAACCCAGTGAATTTGCCAAATCAATTCTGATTATTTACATGGCTTGCTTTTATCAAAAAAGTTTAAAAAATAAAAATAATAGTATTTATTTTAATCTTATTCCTATTGCGGTTGCTATTGTTCTTTTTGTTCTAATTGCGGCGCAACCAGATTTAGGTGGGGCCTTAATCGTAGCTGGAATTACTTTTTTAATATTTATAAGTGTTCCTTTACCTAAAAAAAAGTTTTTTAAATTACTAAAAATAGTGGGAGTGGGCTTAGTTATTTTAATAGTTATGCTTCTTTATAGTGGCAAAGATATTTTAAATTCCCGGCAACTTAGTCGGTTAAATTTCAAAGCCCCATGTTCGAGATATACAGAAGATACGGGTTACCAAGTTTGCAATGGCTTTATTGCGATTCATAATGGTGGTTTATTTGGGGTCGGTTTAGGTAATTCAACGCAAAAATATCTATATTTACCGGAAGCGCATACTGATTTTATCTTTCCCATATTAGTTGAAGAACTAGGAAGTATTGTCGGTATTTTCGTCCTTATCGGTTATATGTATATATTATATCGCATTTTAAAAATTGGCAAATCTGCTCGGGGCAATATTCAAAACATGATTATCTGCTATGGTGTCGCGGCCTTAATATTCTTACATTTAATAGTTAACTTAATGGGAGTTTTAGCTTTGATACCTTTAACGGGTGTACCTTTACCATTCTTATCTTATGGAGGAAGCTTTACTATTAATATTATCTTAATGTTATTTGTTGTCGAACGCATTGCTATTGAAAATAAAGATGTCAAAATTAGATAAGAAATAATTACTCGTTTAAATACGAGTTTTTTTGTGGCTAAAAAAATAAAATTTCGCCTAAAAAAAGGAAATTACAAATTTTCTTTGTAAATATATAGTAGGAGGTGAAAAAAATTGCTTGATTTTCTGAAAAAAAATTGGTATTTTTGTTTGATTATAATTTTCCTTATTTTATTAGATATCGGAGGTATTTTAGGTTACATTTTTTATTTAAAACCTAAAGAGGTATGTGTTTCTCCTATTGATTTAATTCCGGAAGCACCTGCTTTAGAAACCGAGATAGATTCTAGTGTTGAAGATACGCAGGCCGAAATTGTCGTAGATAAAATCAAAGTAGATATTAAAGGCTTAGTAAATAATCCGGGTGTTTATGAATTAGAAAAAGGAGCGATTGTTAATGACCTCATTAAATTAGCTGGTGGCATTAAAAGTAATGCTTCTACGGAAAATATTAATTTAAGTCGTCAGTTACAAAATGAAATGGTGGTTATTATTTACTCTAAAAATGAAGTGGCTAAATTAAAAGAAAACAAGTTAACTGACAATACTTGTAAGTGTCCAGAGATTGAAATAACTGAGTGTGTTAACAATGGTTCTTCTGTTATTGAAAGTAGCGAAAATAAAGATAACTCAAATGAATCTTCTTCGGAAACTAATTCGAGTTCTAGTGAAACGAAAAAAATTTCTTTAAATACCGCAACAAAAGAAGAATTAATGACTATTTCGGGAATTGGCGAAGCCAAAGCTTTAGCAATTATCGAGTATCGCAGTAAAAATAAATTTAATAGTATTGAAGAATTAAAAAATATCAGTGGTTTTGGAGACAAATTATTTGACCAAATTAAAGATTATATTACAGTCTAAGATTCTTTGGCTAATATTATTAATTTTCTTAGTAGCTTATGTTATTGGCAATGTCTATTTAAAAAAATATTCGAGTCTTTATCCTAACGATGTTACTAAAATAACTGGCCGGGTGGAAAAATTTAAAATTGATGGTGAAAAGGTTAGCATAACATTGAAAACAAAAGAATTAGTAATTGCTTCTTACTACGCTAATAGTGCAGAAGAGAAGAGGTTTTTAGAAAATAATCTAAAAGTGGGTAGCTATGTTATTTTAGAAGGTGAAAGACAAGAAATCAAAGAACCAACTATTTTTCATACCTTTAATTATTCTAAATATTTATATAATAACCATATTTATTTAAGTTTTAAGGCGAGTAAAATAGGCATTGATAATACGCATCTTAGTTTAATTAATAAAATTAAAGATTATCTTGCTAAAAGAATGGATAGAATAGACCAAAAAGGTTATGTTAAAGCTTTTATCTTAGGCAACAAAGATGAATTAGATGTTCAAATCAATAATCTTATTCAAGAAAACGGGATTAGTCATTTATTTGCTTTATCGGGCATGCATGTTAATTTTATCTGGGCTTTTTTCCAAAAAATTAAATTAAATAAATGGTTAATCTGGTTATTTTTAATTTTTTACTTTTTCTTGGCTGGGTGTCCTGTTTCCTTTTTAAGAGCTTTGCTATTTATGTTTTTGATGCAACTAAATAAAAAGTTAAAGTTAGGTTTAAATAATTTTCAAATTTTATTTTTAACGGCTTTTCTAGTTATCTTAAATGATGCTTTTATTATTTTTAATTCAGCCTTTTTATATACTTTTGTCGTTACTTTTTCGTTACTTTTATATTCTCGTTTTACAAAAGTCACTAATTATTTAGCCAATACTTTTTTGGTAAGTATCGTTACTTTTTTATTTAGTTTACCAATTACGGTTGCTAATAACTATGAAATCAATTTACTAAGTCCTTTATTTAATATTGTCATGGTTCCCTTAGTTAGTTTATTTGTTTTTCCATTAACTTTATTGGTCTTTCTAATGCCTTTTTTAAACAGCCTATATACTTTAACTATTAGTGGATTAGAAATCATGAATGTTTTCTTTAATAATATTTCTATTAATTGGATAATTGGTAAAATCTATTTAAGCGAAATAGTCATTTATTATTTTTTGTTAATTGCTTTTTTAGTTAATTCGAAAAAAACTTTCTTGATTTTATTTTTGGGAACAATTTCTTTTATGCATTTTAAATATAAATTGCCTAGTAGTTTAGAAATAGTTTATTTAGATGTCGGTCAAGGGGATAGTTCGGTTTTAATTTTTCCTCATCAAGAAAAAGTCATCATGATTGATACAGGTGGCCAGATTAGTTATCCTAAAGAACCTTATCAAGTTCGCCAAAAAGAATATCATGTTTCAGATAATATTATTACTTTTTTAAAAAGCCAAGGCATTAGCCACATAGACTATTTAATTCTAACTCATGGCGATTATGACCATGCTGGTGAGAGTCTAAATTTAGTTAATAATTTTCGAGTTAAGCAAGTTATTTTAAATAATGATAACTTTAATGCTTTAGAGATGAGTTTAATTGATGTATTAAATCAAAAAAAGATTCCTTATTATCAAAACATTTCTAATATAAACTTAAAACAGAGTAATTTATACTTTTTAAATACAAAACTATACGATAATGAAAATGATAATTCCCATGTTCTTTATTTTTCCTATCTAGGTTATCAATTTCTATTTATGGGGGATGCTAGTATTAAAAGAGAAACTGATATTTTAAATAAGTATAATCTTTCAAATATTACATTTCTAAAAGTTGGGCATCATGGTAGTAAAACTAGTAGTAGTCAGGAATTTATCAATAAAATAAAAGTAGAGTACGCAATCATATCGGTCGGCCAAAATAACCGCTATGGGCATCCCAATACAGAAGTTTTAAATAATTTAGCTCAAAGTCAAATATATCGAACTGATTTAAATGGTAGTATAATGTTAAAAATAAAAAAGAATCGATTAAGAATTATCACTTGTTTAAATTCAAATATTTGAAAATAAAAGCATAACATTTTAAAGTAAATTACCACCCTGGATTGATTAATGTAGTATTTTACTTTAAAATTATAGATAGGTGATATTATGACTTATGCAACTTTATTAAAACTATTGTTAGCAGATAATGTTTACGATGTCTTAAAACAAAACGAAAAAGAAATATTTAAATTAATTCCTGAATTAGCTGTTTGTAAGGGTTTCAATCAAAATAATAGTTGGCATATTTATGATGTTTATGAGCACATATTACATGTTATCGCCAACACTGATGCTATTATACCTTTAAGAGTATCAGCTTTATTTCATGATATTGGTAAGCCTCTAACTTATACAGTTGATGACAACAAAGTTGGCCATTTTTATAACCATTGGAATAAATCGATAGAAATATTTCAAAAATATGAAACTAAATTTGAATTATCTCCAACCGATATTTCTTTAATCAAGGCTTTGATTTATTATCATGACCTTAATCTAGAGAAGATTACTCCTGAAGAAACAACTAAAATGATAAATAGTTTTGCCGGTGATAATCTTAAATTGCTGTTTGCCTTAAAAAGAGCTGACTTGTTAGCTCATGCCCCGGAACGATATAACATACTAACCGATATCGATAATCAAGAAAAAAGACTAATTAAACAAAAGTAAATCACCAATAAAAAAGTATTTCATAAAATAAAGTACACTGATTGGTGTTTTAAATAGATCGGAGAAAAATTTTCTCCTTTTTTAAAGCATGCATGGTATAATATTTTTAATAAAGACAAAATTAGTGGTGGTTACATGAACATATATTTAATCTCTAGCGAAAGTTTTCGCTTAATGCAAGAAGAAGTTAATAAAATAACCCAAAATAGTACCAATATAATGGTTTTTGACTTGCTAGTTAATTCTTTAGAAGATATTATTAACGAAGCTATTTATGTCTCCATGTTTGCCGAACAAAAATACCTAATTGTCAAAAATGCCGAAATGTTTACGAGTGCTAAAACAAGTGAAGCCGAGATAGAACTTTTAACTAAATATCTAACTAATCCGGTTTCTTTAACGACGATTATCTTTGAAACTTATAACAAACTAGATATGCGGAAAAAAATAACTAAACTAGTTAATGATAAATATAAAATAATAAATATTCCCAATTTAAATCGGATTGATTTAACTAATAAAATAAGAGGCTATGTTACTCAAAATGGTTATAAAATTGATACAGAAACCATCAACTACATAATTGAAGCTTGTTACAATAATTATGATTTAATCATCAATGAATTAGATAAAACTTTTTTATACTATGATAAAGGAGCCACTTTCCAATTAAAAGACATTGAAAATATAATTTCTCGGTCCTTAGTTGATAATAATTTTAAGTTTGTCGAAGCCGTGATTAAAAAAGATTTAGTCTTAGCTGAAAAAATCTTAAATGATTTATATACTATTAAAGTTGAACCTATAAACTTATTAATGCTTTTAGCTCGGGAATATCGATTAATGTTTAGCGTAAAATGTCTAACCAGTCAAGGTTCATCTAAAAAAGCAATTGCCCAAAAACTTCATTTACAAGATTGGCAAGTCGAGAAGACCTATACGAATAGTCTTAGTTATCCCGAAAAAGACTTATTAAACTATTTAGCCAAGATAGCTGATTTAGATTACTTAATAAAAAGTGGCCAAACTGACCGGTTCATTGCCTTAAAATTATTTTTACTAGATATTGATTAATAAAAAAAAACTTTATTTGTGTAAAGTTTCTTTTATTTTTTGGGTATTTTTGAAATTCAATTTAGCTATACTTGTTAGTTTTTCAAATCCATATTTTTTAACAATTTCAGCTCCTACATTATCGACATTATCATTAGCACCTTTGGGAATAGTGATTCCTAATTCTTTACTCATCTCATCCATTTTTTGTAAAAAGATATAGCGACTAATAACACTGGCCGCGGCCACACTAGCACATTTGCTTTCGGCTTTAGTAGTAAAGGTAATATCGGTTACTTTTTCTTTAGCTTCATGGATATGTTCAAAATACTTTCGGGGATATACAAATTGGTCGACAATGATTTTATCATAAGCATATTTTTCATCTTTATGTGTTAAAGCATACAACACTTTATTGTGTAAAATCGCCTTAATTTTATTCATATTAAATCCCTTATTTTGATACTTATTATAATCGGCATTATTTAGAATATAAGTAACATGGGGTATTTCTTTAATTAAAGTAGGGGAGATTTCTCTAATTTTTTCATCAGTTAATTTTTTCGAATCTTTAACTCCTAAATCTTTAATCAACGCAATTTTCTCTTCACTCACAAAAGCAGCCGTAACGACAATAGGTCCAAAAAAATCGCCAGTACCAACTTCATCTGAACCAATGGTTGCCATACTGTAATAGTATTTTAATTCTTCTTTATATTGTTCTTTTTGCTTTTTAGGGGCATTGATATCAATATTCTTATTATTCAAATGTTTTTCTTGGTCAACCCAAATATTCGCATCAATATCGGCACTTATGCCTTGAAACATCGCTTTACCACTTTCATAAAGGGTAATAATAGTTCCACCTTCTTCAGCTTGAAAAATCGCATAAGGTGGCGTCTTCTCTCGTAATTTATCTTTATAATATAAAATCATTTTTTGTTTAACATTATCACTAACTTTAAAAACAATAGTCATTTTTGTAAACACCTCATCTTAATCATAACATAAAATTCTTTCATTTTCATTATTATTATAATATAATCAATAGTAAGGAGTTGAGTATGATGGTAAGCATTGTCGATGCTATAATTATTCTATTTTTATTAACTGGCGCGGTTCTTGGTTTTAAAAAAGGACTCATAAAAAGTGTGGTTTCTTTAGTTGGTACTATCTTAGTAGTCGTATTATCATTGAGTTTAAAAAATCCTTTATCTGTATTCTTATATACTTATTTTCCGTTCTTCAATGTCGGAGTTGAGGCTTTAAATATCTTAATATATGAAGGCATTGCGTTTATAATTGTTTTTGCCTTACTTACAGTTATCTTAAAAATAGTCATTAAAATATCCGGTTTAATTGAAACAGTTTTAAAATTTACCATAATCTTGGCCATTCCTTCTAAGATTTTCGGAGCCATCTTTGGTTTTATCGAATATTACATTTTTGCTTTTATTATCTTATTTTTAGTAACGCAATTTAGTTTAGGCAGTAATATAACCAGCCATAGTAAACTAGCTGAGGGCATAATGAGTAAAACTCCGTTTATCTCGAGTATTGCTAGTGATACATATCAATCTTTAACCGAAATCGTAGCCTTAAATAGTAATTACAATGATGATGAACAAGCCGAATTTAACCAAGATACCTTAGATATTTTATTAAAATATAAAGTTATAAGCGTTGATAATTTGGAAAAACTAATTGCTAAAGGTAAAATTGAAAATAATGCCGAGATTCAAAATATAATTAATAAATATAAAGGAGAAAAAGAATAATGATTAAATATTTAGATGAAGAAAATTTTGATGACTTAATCCAAAGAGATTTAGTCTTAGTTGATTTTTATGCTGATTGGTGTGGTCCTTGTCAAATGATGGGCAAAGTTTTAGAAGAACTAAAAGACATTTCAATTATCAAAGTCAATACCGATTTGTTTCCCGATTTAGCTACCAAATATGGTGTAATGAGTATTCCAACTTTAATTTTCTTTAAAGATGGAGCCGAAATAAAAAAAGAAATTGGCTTTAAACCCAAAGAAGAAATTGAAACTATTATTAATGATTTAAAAAAGTAATTCCGTTTTGGTGAATTACTTTTAATATGCTATTTTTTAATAACTTCCTTCGCGGCATTTAAATAAGCTCGTGTTAGACCACCGGCACCTAATTTCGTTCCGCCAAAATACCGAACGACCGCAATTAAACAATTATCTAACTTATTCATTTCAATAATATTATAAATGGGATTAGCTGCAGTACCATTCGGTTCTTTGTCATCACTTTTTCGGGCCGTATTGTCTACTTTATAGGCAAAAGGAATATGTCGTGCTTTTTTATGTTCGAGTTTTAGATTATTTAAAATTAATTCGGCTTCATCCTTAGATTCGATTTTATAATAATAAGCAATAAATTTCGATTTCTTAATTTCTAAAGTATATGTATTTAATAATTTCATAAAAACACCAATAATATTATAAACTATTTCCCTGAAAAAATAAATTTTTTAACCACCTAATTGACTTTAATTTAGGCCTTTGATAGAATAAAGCTGAAATTAGGAAGAAGTTAAAGGTTATGGTAGAAGAAATAAAAAATAATTTATTATTACTTAAATATCAATTAACTAGAAAATCACTCAAATCCTATAGCAGAATATCTAAAATTAATAACACCATTCAAGAAATGAATGCCTATTTTGAGCTTGCTTTTAAAGACTTGGCCGCCTTTATTCGTCATTATAATATTTTGGAAACTATTGATAAAAAAGAAGACCATGAATATTTATATATGATTGCACCCGAACTAATTTATCGCCCCTTCATGACGATGCTTGGTATCATTGACCATATTATTTTAACTAAAAGAATCTGTAACACTAATTACTTGGCTTTAGAAGAAAATAGGGAATTTATTTTAAATGCTTACCAAGAGTGTAGTCAAATTCTCCAAGATCCTTACTTAATAGATGCCAGTATTTTACAAAATGTTGCCGTTTTAGAAAATATTCCTGTCTATTTAAAAAATGATTTTTTAGAAGCTTTTTTAAAATCTTACATGAAAGGGTATAGTTGTAGTGCTGATGACTTTTTCTGGACTAAAGTTTGGGATCATTATTTAGATGTATATCATAAATACATTACTAAAATTATGGAAAATCAACAAATCTGTACCAATTTAAAAAATTATATCAAAAAGAAAAAATTAAAAACCAGTAACTAAATACTGATTTTTTTAATTATTAATATGATGATGAACAGCATAAGAATCCATCGTTAACGGTTTAAAACTATAACCTTTAGCTAAAGCATACTGAATGACATCCTCAACCGCATTAACACTAAAGCCTTTAATATCATGTTGCAAAACGATATAAGAACCCGTTCCTAAATTGCTAACAATATTTTTAAAAACTTGTGATGTACTTGTAGTATTGCCGGCATCGCCACTTGAAATATTCCAATCAAAATATTTAAAACCTTTAGCTTCTACAGCGCGAGTTAATGTACTCATAATTTTAGAACCATTATCATAACTGCGACTAACCGTATTCGAACTTCCTCCAGGGAAACGAATAATCGTCGAAGTATAGCCCGTTATTCTTTTTACTTTTTCTTGAATGGCATATAAATCATCAAAGTAAGCATCTACACTACGATATATATTGTAATTATGGGTATTAGTATGTAATCCAATCGTGTGTCCTTCTTGATAAGCTCGAAGAATGAGATTATCATAGCCTTTGGTAATACTTTGATTAGTGACAAAGAAAGTTGCTTTGACATTATATTTTTTTAAAATATCTAACAGTTTAGCTGTATAAGGACCAGGTCCATCATCAAAAGTTAAATAAATTTCTTTATAACCCGCGGCATTAGAATTATTATTGGTATCATAAACATAAATTGTTCGCGTTAGAGATTGGGTATTACTCGCATTATCTGTCACACTATAAGTAATTTTATATTCGCCCGTTTTTTTAGTATTAACATCACCCTTAATGACAATTTTATTACTTATATCCCCGGCACAATTATCATAAGCTTTTGCACCTTGTTCGCGATATGTTTCATTCAATCTTAAATACATGGTCGAACTGCCGTTTAGCTTCAAAGTTGGTTTTTCATCATCACTAAAATCTAATTCTTGGGTTAACTCGGTGGTATTTCCGGAAGAATCACTAACTTTAAAATGAATAATATTATCTGTAACATATTGCTCAACTTTATCGGTAATGTCGCCATCATAATCATCTTGGGCTTTAACTGGTAAAGTAATATTTTCTTGCTGAGGACAAACATTAAAATTATCGGTTTCCAAACTAATTATCGGAGCTATGTTATCTATTACTTTAATAGTTTGGTCTTTAACTAAAGTCTTAGTCTTGTATTTATAGGTATAAGTGATTTTATATTCGCCCAATTTCGAAGTATCTACCTCACCAGTAGTTGTAATGTTTACTTCTTGGCAACGGTCCTTATTGCCAAAACAAACTTGCCCGGGATTAGTTTCAAATTCTGTATTATAAGGAATTTCGATATAATCTAAAAAACTTTTAACTTGAAAGTCTTGTAAAACAATATTCAAAATATAAATAGGAATAAATATAACAACTAAAACTAAACCACTAATTAAACTTGCTAGGCATAACTTCTTTGGCATCTTAAACCACCTTTTTATGATTTAATTATATAACAGATTTTTTTAAGTGACTATTATTTTTTTCTTTTGTTTAAGACTTTTTAATAAAAAACTAAAAACTTATTTAAATATAGTTAATTACTCAATAGTTTTCATATTAAAAATGGAATTAGGATAAAAATATTTAATTTTATTCCAATTAAAACAAAGTATATTCTTGACAAAGCAGTAAAATAAAAGATATATTAATTATAGATATAAAATAATGGAAAGTTGGAAGTTAGAAATGAGCAAAAAAGGATTCACAATAGTAGAATTGTTAGCTACAATAGTAATACTAGCTATTATATCAACAATTGCTTTCGCAGCATATAGAAATATTCAAGCAAGTATGAAAGAAACAGCCTTAAAAAATAAAGTTGCCTACATAGAAAATGCTTCTTCAAATTATGCTAATGATACTGGTAACTTGGTTACAATTGTTCAAGTTTTAGTAGATGAAGGATATATCCAACCAGATGATAATAATGGGATTGTAAAAAATCCTGTAACAGATGAGGAAATGAATTGTTTAGTTGTCAATATTAGAGAAGATCAAAACAATTTATATGG
>CANQGB010000022.1 GCA_947600335.1 uncultured Bacilli bacterium
TGCCTGGCGATTAAATTTAGATTATATTGAATCAAATAGCAAATGTACCTTAACGTTTACCTCTGGTATGAGTAAAACCGATTATGATAAATATATTCAAGCCGGAGTAGCTTTAAGAAGAAATACCTATCGGGGAAAAGATATAACAAGTTATTATACTGGAACCAAAGTAAATGGTCGCGATTTATATGGTCAAATAAGCAATGGAACATTTGATGATATTTATGTTGGCGATTATTTCACTGGAAAAAATGGAACGATTTGGTTAATAGCCGATTTAGATAATTATTTAGGAACTGGAAATACTCCATTAACAGCTCATCATGCTACTGTAATTCCAGCAGGAACATTGGGTGAAGCTAAAATGAATTCAACTAAAACTGCTAATAATGGTTATGCTAATAGTGAAATGTTTAAAACAACTTTAAATACAATTTTTACAAATAAAATATCGCCAGATTTTGGAACACATGCAATACAATATAAAAATATGTTAACAATGGCAACTCAAAGTGACCTTTCCAATATGTATGGATCGACTACTGGGGCTACTGTTTCTTGGGCTTGGTATGATCGTAAACTAGATTTGATGAGTGAGGTCAATGTTTATGGAACGACAATATGGAGCAGTAGTGGTTATGATGTGGGAATAGATAATCAACAATATGCCATATTTCAGTTAAGACCAGATTTAAAAAATAGAGATTTAAATGGAAAGACAATTTCGTATTGGTTAAAAACAGTAACAAATAATGAGCGTTTTGGATTTGTGGCTGTTGAAGGTGTTACATTTGAAGGTAGTGATGCCAATACCTCATTAGGAATTCGTCCTCGTTTCTTAATTGATTAGATTGGTACATGGAAACTTTTTTATGAAGTTTCTTTTTTTTACCAACATTTTCATTATGAATTAATAAAAAAGAACTAACTCGTGATATAATCTATTTAGGTGAAGTACGATGTTTCAGGCTTTAAAAAATGGTGATTTAGTTATAACTAATAATAAACAAAAGATATTAAAATACTTAACGGCTAATAAAATTCTGCTTAATTTAAGGATTATGACTTTGGCAGATTTTAAAAATAGCTATTTTGGAACTTATAATGAAAAAGCTATATATTATTTAATGAAAAAATATGCTTATAAATATGAAAATGCCAAATTATATTTGGATAATTTTTTATTTTTACCAGATTTAAAACAAGAATTAATTGCTAATGATTTATTAGTTTTTGAACCATTGTTTAAAGAGAATATTAAAAGAATTGTCGTGATGACACCTTTTGTTGATAAGTATATATTAGAAGAAATAGAAAAGTATCCCCATGTATTTTTACTTGATTCTCAAGGCGCTTATAAGCCAAGGGTGAAAGCTTTTGAGGATATGGAAACCGAAGTAGAAAATGTGGCTGTTGATATATTAGAACTTTTAAAATCAATTTCAATTGATGATATTTCTTTAGTAGTAGAAGATAGTAGTTATGAACCAGTAATAAGAAAAATATTTAAATTGTTTAATATACCTATAAACATAGATACTAAAAAATACATTTATGGTTTAAAGCAAGTTCAAGTGTTTATTAAGAAATTGCGTAGTACTAAATCCATGGAAGAAGCTCTTGAAGTTTTAGAGGAGGACGAAGTCTATAATAAAGTTGTAGCTATTTGTAATAAATATCGTTTTACAGAAGTTGATGAGGTGATTATTGAAGCATTAACAGAAGAATTAAAATTAGCATATTTAGAAAAAGAAAAAAATCCTTCTGCAATTAATCTAGTTAGTTTAAAAGATATTGAAGAAAATAATTATTATTTTGTGTTAGGTTTTAATCAAGGAACTATACCAAGAATATATAAAAATGAAGATTTTTTAAGTGATTCTAAAAAAGAAAAGTTGCATATTTTAACTTCCTTAGAAAAAAATAATTTAGAACGGCAAGAAGTGATAAATAAAATTACCAATAATCCCCATGTTTTTTTATATTATAAAAAGAGTCTAGATAATCAAGAAATATTACCATCAGCATTAATTCAAGAATTAGACTTAAAAGTTAGCGAAGAAAATAATTCTCATTATCATTATTCCCATTTATTTAATAAATTAGTTTTGGCTCAAAAATTGGATGCTTTTATTAAGTTTAATGAAAAAGATGAGGATTTGGCTTTGCTTTACAATAACTATCACGATATGGCATATTTAACGTATGATAATAGTTACAAACAAATCAATGTTGCTAAATTTAAGCAACTGTATCCTAATTTAGTGCTATCTTATACAAGTTTAGATAATTTTTATCGGTGTCGTTTTAGATATTATTTAACTAATATTTTGAAAGTGGATAAGTTTGAAGAGACTTTTATGACTTTGATTGGCAATATATATCATGCTATCTTGGCTAAATGTTTTACCAACAATTTTGATTTTGAAGCCGAATATAATTTATTGATAAAAGATAAAGACTTTAGTTATAAAGAACAATTTTTTTTAGAAAAGTTAAAAAATGAATTAAAAGAAGTTATCGACATTATTAAAAAACAAAATAGTTATAGTAGTCTTACAAATAATTTGTATGAACAAAAAGTCGAGATTAAGTTAAATAATGAAGTTAATTTTATGGGAATTATTGACAAAGTAGTTTATGAAGAAGAAAATGGGCAAACTTATGTAGCTATTATTGATTATAAAACGGGTAATGTTAGTCCTAATATAAATAATTTAGTATATGGTTTAGATATGCAGTTACCAATTTATTTATTTTTAACAGATTATTTGAAATTTAATAATCCCGTGGTAGTTGGTTTTTATTTACAAAAAGTGATTGGTAGACCATTAGCTTATCAACCGGGTAAAAGTTTTAAGGAAGAAAGAGAAAAATTGTATCGTTTAAATGGCTTTAGTACAGATAAAGAAGAAGCTTTAGCTAAGTTAGATTACGATTATGCAGATAGTAAAGTTATCAAAGGTATGAAAAAAAGTTCCAAGGGTTTTTATGCTTATACGAAAGTTTTAAATGCCGACAATTTAGAAGCAATTAAAAAAATGGTTGAAGATAAAATAACGACCGCTTATGAACAAATTAAACAAGCAGATTTTGTGATTAATCCCAAAAATATTGGTGGGGAATTAGTGGGGTGCAATTATTGTCCTTTTAAAGACATTTGTTATAAAAAAGAAGATGACGAAGTGCGGTTGAAGGAACAAGATTATCATGACTTTTTAGGAGGTGAACAAGAAAATGTGGACTGATGAACAAAACGAAGCAATTAAAAGTGAAGGCGAAAATATTATCGTTAGTGCTAGTGCTGGTTCGGGGAAAACGGCAGTATTAAGTGAAAGAGTTCTACGAAAACTAAGAAGTGGAGTTAACATTGATGAATTATTGATTTTGACTTTTACCAAGGCCGCAGCGGCCGAAATGAAGGAAAGAATTCGCAAAAAAATTAGTTTAGATAAAAGTTTAAGTTCCCAACTGGCTAAAATTGATGCGGCGTATATTACGACTTTTGATGCTTTTGCTTTAGCGATGGTTAAGAAATATAATTATGTTTTAAATGTTTCTAAGAATATGGAAATTGGAGAAGCAAGTATATTTGAAATTGAAAAACGGCGTAGATTAGAGGCTATTTTTGAAGAAATGTATCGCGTGCAAGATAGTGATTTTCTAAAGTTAATTGGTGATTTTTGCGAAAAAGATGACCAAGAGATAGTCGATTATATTTTAAACATTGATTCCAAGTTAGATTTACTTTATCAAAAAGAAAGCTTTTTAAATAACTATGAAGACCAATTTTTTAATGATGATTTTATAAACCAAAAAATAAATGAATATGAAGAATTGCTCCATAAAAAAATAACGAATATTTATAAATTAGTAAATATGTTAAATGAATATGTGGAAAATGATTATTTTGAAAAACTGAATGATACCTTGGGTGAGTTATTTATTGCCGAAAGTTATGAACAAATTAAAAGTAATATTAAAACTCTACCATCTTTACCCAAAAATAGTGAAGAAGAAGCTAAAGCCTTAAAAGAAGAGTTGAGCGAAGAATTAAAAAGTCTTAGTAATTTGTGTACTTATGAAACTAAATTAGATTTAAAAAATTCCATTTATGAAACTAGGCCCTATATTAAAGCCATGATTAAGATTATAAAACAACTAGATGATGCAATGTTAGCTTTTAAAAATTATCATAATTTGTATGAGTTTAGTGATATTGCTAAGATGGCGATTAGGATTTTAGAAGAAAATGTCGAGATACGAGAAGAGTTAAAAAATAGTCTAAATGAAATATTAATTGATGAGTATCAAGATACTAATGATTTACAAGAGTTGTTTATTTCCTATATTAGCCATGATAATGTATATATGGTTGGCGATATTAAACAATCAATTTATCGGTTTCGAAATGCTAATCCCAATCTTTTTAAAAATAAATATGAAAATTATAGTAAAAAAGTTGGAGGCAAGAAAATCGATTTAAATAAAAATTTCCGGTCGCGCGAAGAGGTTTTAGCTAACATTAATTTAATATTTAACCTAGTAATGAATAATGACTTAGGGGGAGCAGATTATAAAGAAAGTCATCAAATGGTTTTTGGCAATAATACTTATCAAGAAGAAGGATTTTTAAATCAAGATAGCAATTTAGATATTTTAAATTATTTCTATCCTCAAAATATCGAATTTAAAAAAGAAGAAGTAGAGGCTTTTATTATTGCTCAAGATATAAAAAATAAGATAGCTAATAAGTACCAAGTTTTTGATAAAGATAAAAAAATAGTTCGCGATATACAATATGAAGATATAGTTATCTTAATGGATAGGTCAACAAGTTTTGAACTTTATAAAAAAATATTTGAATATTTAAAAATTCCGTTAATTGTATATAAAGATGAAGATATTAAAAGTAGTGGAGATATTGCGTTATTTAAAAATATATTGGCGTTAATTTTAAAGACTGATTTTAGTGATTATAAATATGCTTTTGTGAGTGTAGCCCGAAGTTATCTTTTTAATATGGATGATGATTTAATATTCAATTATGTGCAAGATAATAAGTATCAAGATAGTGAAATTATGCAAATTGTTAAAATGATAGATGGCAACAATATGACTATCAAAGAAATTGTGTTAGCTATTATTGAGAAATTTAATTTTTATGAAAAGATAATAACTGTTGGTCAAGTAGATAATCATTTAGCCGTTTTAGATTATTTGATAAACTTAGCAGATTCATTAACAAAGTTAGGTTATACTTTAGAAGATTTTAAAAATTATTTAGATGAGTTATTAAATAATGATTATCAAATCAATTATAGTTTAAATAAAAAAAATCAAGGGGTTAAAATCATGACCATTCATAAATCAAAGGGGCTAGAGTATCATCTTTGTTATTACAGTGGTTTATATCGCAAGTTTAATATAAGTGATTTAAGTGATAAATTTTTATACGATAATGATTATGGCATTATTACACCAATTATCGATGAAGGCATTAGACCTATTTTTTATAAAGAGTTGTTAAAAAGCAAGTATTTAAGAGAAGAAATTTCGGAAAGAATAAGATTATTTTATGTCGCTTTGACCAGAGCAAAAGAAAAAATGATTATGGTGGTACCTTTTAATATTGGCGAAAATAGGAAAATGAGTACTAAGTTAGAAAATAATTATACGTCTTTTTTAGATATTTTATATGCGATTAAAAATAATTTAGGTAAGTATTTAAAAAATGTCGATTTAAATAGTTTAGATTTAACTAAAGATTATAATTTAATTCGGGAGAATAATTATGCCGAGAAGATTGATAAGACAGATAAAAAATTAGAAGTTGTTCCGTATGAAGCCGAGATTACTTTAAATGATTTAGCTGTAAAACATTTTTCGAAAACAATTAATTATTTGGAAACTAAAGAAGAAACAGAAATGCTAGAGTTGGGGGTTAAAATGCATGAAATTTTAGCCAATTTAGATTTGCAGAATCCCGTTTTAGAAGGGTTAAATAATTTTGAAAAACAAAAAGTAAAAGCCTTCTTAAATACTAATATTTTAGAAAATGTCCTTAATGTGTATCAAGAATTAGAGTTCTATTATGAAGATGAAGGAATTAGTTATCATGGAATAATGGATTTGGTTTTAGAATACGCTCTAGAGTTTAAAATTATTGATTATAAATTAAATAATATTCAAGATGATGGGTACTTACAACAGTTAAAAGGTTATAAAAAATATTTGGCGAGAATGACTGACAAAAAGATTAAAGTGTATTTATATTCTATTGTGACCGAAGAGTTATTGGAATTAAAAGTTTGAATTATGCTAACTTTATGCTAAAATAACCCATAGAAAGGGAAATAATAATCATGAATGAAGTAGTGTTAATAACCGGGGCAAGTCGAGGTATTGGAGCGGCGATTGCTAGAAAATGTGCTAGTTTAGGAAAAAATGTGGTCATTAATTATAAGCAAAATGAATTACTAGCTAGTAATTTAAAAGAAGAATTAGAAACGAAATATCACGTGAAAGTTTTGGCAATAAAGGCCGATATTGCATCAGAGGAAGAAGTCCAAAATATGCTAGGTGAAGTCTTAAATAAGTTTGGGCAAATTGATTATTTAGTGAACAATGCTGCGATAGATTTACCCAATTATTTAGCCGAAAAAAGTGTGTCAGAATTTAAAAAAGTTATAGATGTCAATTTAGTGGGAACTTTTATAGTTAGTAAATATGTCAGTTTATATTTTAAAGAAAACCAAAAAGGGAACATTATTAACATTGCTTCAACAAATGGGTTAGATACTAATGAGGTTTTTTCCATGGACTACGATGCTTCGAAAGCCGGAATTATTTCCTTAACGCATAATTTAGCGAAAGAACTAGCGCCTTTTGGTCGGGTTAATGCTATTGCGCCCGGTTGGGTTAAAACGCCTAATGTTTTAGAAATGAATCCCAATTATATTCAAGAAGAGGAAGAAAAAATACTGTTAAAAAGGTTTGCTGAACCAGAAGAAATTGCTCAAGTGGTAGCCTTTTTAATGAGCGATGCAGCCAGTTATATCAATAGTACGGTTATAAGAGTAGATGGAGGATTAAAATGAGAAGAGCTGTGATAATTTTGCCTAATGAAGAATTGTTGCCAGATATGCCCGTTTTTATTAGAGATGTGTTAGATAACGAATTACATTTGGATAAAATTAAAAATTTTTGTTTAAATGCGGGTTTAACAGATAAAATGCTAAAGATTAGGGAAAATGACATTTATGGTTTAGAACATTATATTAAGTTAGTTAGTCTAGGCCAAGTTTTAATCTGTGCCGGAGAAGATAATATAATTTTTTTACCAGAGGTAGTAACTCCAAAACAAAGAGAATGGCTGTTAAATAATGCCCATTTTTTAAAGAAAATAACTGCACTTTTACAATTAGACCATTTAGAAAATGAAATATTTAAAGAAGATATGTATACGAATGATGGAAACATTCAAAATGATATGTGGGCAATAATTATGGGTCAAAATTTGATAGATAAAGAAGGTAGACAAAGATGAGTAGTTATGAAGTAATGGGAATTAGTCCCCAAGTTAGTGATTTAGCGAGAAAATGCGAAAAAGAGTTAATAGATATTTTTCAAAAAATTGATGAATTTAGTGAGTTAAATTCGGCGAAAGTTTTAAAAGCATTTCAAGATAATGAGGTTACCGAGGTTTGTTTTAATGGAACTAGTGGTTATGGTTATAATGATGTTGGAAGAGATACCATTGAACGGATTTTTGCCCATATTTTTAAGGCCGAAGATGCTTTAGTTCGCAATCAACTGGTATCTGGGTCACATGCTTTATCAACAACTTTATTTGCCCTTTTACGACCAGGTGATACTTTGTTATCCATAAGTGGTCTACCTTATGATACTTTACATGAAGTTATTGGAATTAAAGACAATGCTAGTTCCTTAAAAAGTTTTGGCGTTAATTATGAACAAATAGATTTAGTAAACGATGATTTTGCTTATGACCAAATTGAAGCCTTTTTAAAAAATCATGAGGTTAAAGTTATAGAAATTCAAAGAAGTAAAGGTTATTCAACTAGAAAGAGTTTAAGTATTGAAAAGTTAGCCAAGGTTATCAAGTTAATTAAGAAGATTAATGAAAATATTATTGTGATGATTGACAATTGTTATTGTGAATTTGTAAGGGAGATTGAACCTATTGAGGTTGGAGCAGATATTGTTGTGGGTTCTTTAATTAAAAATTTAGGGGGCGGAATTGCTCCTAATGGGGCCTATATTGTCGGACGAAAAGATTTAATTAGTCTTTGTGGGGAAAGATTAACTTTGCCGGGTGAAGGTAAGGATGTTGGGCCTACTTTAGGTATAAATAAAAGTATTATGCAAGGTTTATTCTTGGCGCCTAGTGTAGTAGCCAGTAGTTTAAAAACGGCGGTTTTAGCGAGTAAAATGTTAGAAGAATTAGGCTATCAAGTTGAACCAAAATATGATGAAGAAAAAGTAGATATTGTGTTAAATATTTATTTTCGTAATCCTAATGATTTAATTAAATATTGTCAAGGTATTCAAACTGGTTCGCCAGTTGATTCAAACTTTTTACCAATTCCTGGAGATATGCCAGGGTATGATGACAAAATAATCATGGCTAGTGGTTCTTTTACGCAAGGTAGCAGTATTGAACTTTCTTGTGATGGGCCTTTACGAGAGCCATTTATCGCTTATCAACAAGGGGGTTTAACTTATGCTTATGGCAAGTTGGGTGTCTTAAAAGCTATCGATAGGTTGTTAAATAATTAGGAGTTAGTATGGCTAAACAAAAAAAGATGGATATTATTTATGAAGATAAAGAATTACTAGTTGTCAATAAACCGAGTGGGTTATTAACCATTGCGACTGATAAAAACGAGAGTAAAACCCTTTATCATCAAGCTCGGGAGTATGTCAAAAAACAAAATCCTCGAAATAAGATTTTTATTGTTCATCGCTTAGATAAAGATACTTCTGGGTTAGTGATTTTTGCCAAAAATGAAAAGTTGAAACTAGCTTGGCAGAAGGATTGGGAAAAGTATGCCGTGGGGCGAGAATATATCGCGATAGTTGAAGGGAAATTAACTCCCAAAGAAGGCACAATCAAAAGTTATTTAAAAGAGACCAAGACTTTTTATGTTTATAGTAGTCATGATAAAAAAGGTAAACTTGCTATCACTAACTATGCAGTTTTGGCTAGTAATAAAGATTATAGTTTAGTCAAAATTAATATTCTAACCGGCCGAAAAAATCAAATAAGAGTTCATATGAGCGATGTGGGTCATCCTATTGTCGGCGATAAAAAATATGGGTCTACGAAAAAAAATTATCGCGAACTTTTTTTACACGCGAATCGATTAGAAATAATTCATCCTTTTACAAATAAAAAAATGATTTTTGAAACACCAATGCCAAAAAGATTTAAAAAAGTTTTAGATAGATATTTTGAAGATAAAAAATAAAGATTTTGGGGAGATATAAATGGAAAGATTACAAAAAGTCATAGCCAATCGGGGGTATTGTTCGAGAAGAAAAGCCGAAGAATTAATTCAAGCTGGAAAAGTTTGGGTTAATGGGCAATTAGTTACTGAATTAGGTTTTAAAGTAAATGCTACGGATTATATCGAAGTTGAGGGGAATGCTTTAGGCAGTGCTAATCAAAAAGTTTATTATTTATTAAATAAACCACGAGGAGTAGTTAGTACCGCGCATGATGAAAAGGGAAGAACGACGGTTGTCGATTTAATAGATACGAATTTAAGAATATATCCGATTGGTAGATTGGACTATGATACAACGGGGTTAATTTTGCTAACTAATGATGGCGAACTAGCTAATTTACTAATGCATCCAAAAAATGAAATTGAGAAAACTTATTTGGCAACGATTGAAGGAAGTTTAACACCTAGTGAGTTTTATGCTTTAAAAAAAGGAATTGTGTTGGATAACCAAAAAATTGTTATCGATTATCTGAAAGTAAAGAAAACCAATGAATTTACAGAAAATGTTCTGATTACCTTGCATGAAGGCCAAAATCATATTGTCAAAAAATTGTTTTTACAAGTGGGTCATAAAGTAGTTAAGTTAAAAAGAGAAAGCTATGCCTTTTTAACCTTAGAAGGAGTACCAGTTGGCCAATATCGGTCTTTAACTATTAAAGAAGTCAAAAAATTATATAGTTTAAAATAAAAAGTGTTGGCTAATTTAATTTTTGTTTGTATAATTATGCTAATATTAAAGTAATGTTAGAGTCTAAAGAAAAAGAAAGTATAAGGTTGACTTATGAAAAAGAGAAGTAATTTATTAATTATTGGGTTATTGATTTTAATATTGATGCCTTTAAATTGTCGAGCAGTGATTAGTGATGAGGCAGATTATGCTCATTATGATTATGTAATCGATGATTATGATGTTTATATTAAAGTTAAGGAAAATAATACTTTGGATATTACCGAAACAATCAATACAGTTTTTAATAAAGAAAAACACGGAATAATCCGAAATATCCCCCTTTTAAATCAAATTACGAGACAAGATGGGACTAAAGATAAAAAAAGAGCTCAAGTTACAAATGTATGGGTTAATAAGGATTATAAAATTAAAAGAAGCAATGAAACTTATCAAATTCAAATTGGTAGTGCTAATAGTTATGCTAATGAACATGAAATTTATACGATAAAATATACGTATAATTTAGGAAAAGATTCACTGAAAGATTACGATGAATTTTATTTTAATATTATTGGTGATGGATGGGATACAGCAATTGGGAAGGTAACTTTTACAATTGAAATGCCAAAAGATTTTGATGTTAGTAAATTGGGTTTTACTTCGGGAGTTTTAGGTAATGTTAATAATTCAGCTATCAGTTATCAAGTTACGGGAACAACAATAAAGGGTAGTTATGATAAAGTTTTAAGCAAGGGAGAAGCTTTAACTGTTAGATGTGTTTTACCCGATGGCTATTTTATTAAGGCCGGATTAAAATTAGATTGGTATATTTTATTTCAATATTGTTATTTATTAATGCCAATTATATTGTTAGGAATTGCTTATCTTTTTTATAATAAATTTGGGCAAGAAGAATTAGTGGTTGATACGGTAGAATTTTATCCACCTGAAGGTTTAAATAGTTTGGAAATGAGTTTTATATATAAAGGTTATTCGGAAGTAAAGGATGTTGTTTCTTTATTAGTTTATTTGGCCAATAAAGGGTACATAAAAATAATTATTCCGCCGACCGATTTTAAAAAAGTAAATTTATCTTTAGCTAATCAAACTCATGCTGAACAGAAAATATTAGATTTAAAAAATAAAATTGAATATGAAATTAAAAATAATCCGAATTCTTCAAAAATAATAGTCCAAGTAATAAGAGAAAATTATTTAGTAAGACCAGTTTTTGGAAGAAATGTTTTATTTTATTATTAATCTTTTTGACATATGGTTTAATTGTTATTCCACCTATGATTACTTATGCTGAAAGAACTGATTGGTCTTTTCCAGTTTTGGTAATTGGCTTAATATTAGTGGCTGATATCTTTTTAGTATTTATGAAAGAGTATGGTGATAATACCGAAGGACTATCTTTGTTCTTAGTATTTATTTTAACTCCGATAGCTTTGTTAGTTTGGCGATATATGGTGTGGCCCGCTTTAATCAAGAGCGTTTTATTTATAATTTTAAATATTATGGGAATAATTGCCATAATAGTGATGATTTGTTTAATTGCTAATATATCGCGGTTTTCGAAAAAGGGTAATAGGATTTATGGAAAGATTTTAGGTTTTCGTAATTTTTTAGAAGTAGCTGAGAAAGATAAATTACAAAAGATGGTTGAAGAGAATCCAAATTATTTTTATGATATTTTACCATATACTTATGTTTTGGATATTTCTAATAAGTGGATTAAAGAATTTGAAACTATTGCCTTTAAAACTCCCGATTGGTATCAAAATAATTCGATAAGTAATTTAACGGAATTTAGTAATAGTTTAAATTCTACAGTCAATTGGGCAACTAATGTTATGACTTATGAACCAATGAATAATTCTAATCGTGATAATTCGAGTAATTCATCTAGTAGTTCTTCTGGTAGTAGCACTGGCGGTGGTATTGCTGGAGGCGGCATGGGTGGCGGCGGAGGTAGTTCTTGGTAATAAAAAAAAATCACTTTTCGGTGATTTTTAATTGGCTTCTTCGCCGTTGCAGTTGCCATCGCATTCTTTATGGCAGCAACATTCTTCTGTTTCTTCACAATCATTATGACATTGGCAGTTTTCTTTGCTTTCACAATTATCTTTAGCTTTAGTTTCGTTTCCTTCAGCATTTTCAACTTCAACTATACTAATCGCAGCGGTAGGACAAAATTCGATGGCATTTTGTAAATTACTACTATCTAAATTTTCGTTAGAAATAACTGTCGATTTATTATTATCGCCTAAAGTAAAATGGTCGGGGTCAGTTGTGAAACAAGCACCACAACAAATACATCTATCTTCATCAACAACAATTTTTTTCATTAAATTCATCTCCTTCTTAAAATTATAAAATTAAACTTAGAAAAAATCAATTAATATATATTTTAAAAAAATAAAAACTATGATATGATTGTTTTATAAAGTAGGTGATGATTACTTGGATTCTCGAATGAAAAAATATTATGATAATAATGAGCAAATCGGAGTATTAAGTCGAACTAAAAGAAATGAAGAATTGTATCAAGATATTAAAGAAAGAGATTTAGATAATATTAATATTGAAAGTAATGCTCATGTAATTGGTGATAATGATAATAATATTGATATTGCCAAAATTAAGGAATTGTTAGAAAAAAAGTATCAAGTAGAACCTAAAAAGGCTAGAATTGTTGCGGAAGAAAACGATTACGAAGATAATTTAATGATTGAAGCTACTAAAGAATATGATATAAATTCTTTAATTAATAAAGCCAAGAAAAATCATCCGGAAGATTATGAACGGGAAAGATTTAAAAGAATACATGATACCCAGTATAATATTTTAAAAAGCTTAAATCTTGATGAAAAAACTAAAACCCCTCAAAATGAAGATTTAATTAATTTAATTAATACAATTAATGAAAATGAACTACCGAAAGAAGTGGACCCTTTAGATATCTTAACTGATTTAAAGGGTAGCGAAAATACGGTTGTTTTAAATGGAATTAAAGAAGAAGAACAAAAAGAAGAAATCAAAGAAGAGGTTAAAGAAGAATTAAAAAAAGAAATAGATAAAAGTTTTTTTACCAATTCAATGACATTTACCCAAAGCGATTTTGATGATTTTAATGATTTAAAAGAAGATGTAGAATCTAATAAATTGTTAATAAAAGCTTTACTTGTTATTGTTGTCTTAGCTTTAATTGCGGGGATAGTTTTTTTAGTTAATAATATATTTAATTTAAATTGGTTTTAGAAATTTTTTTAGATTTCTTTTTTTATGAGAAAAGGTGGTTCTCATAAATAGATAGGGGATATTTTTTCTTTGGTTTAATATATTGTAATATGAGAGCAAAGTTAAATTGTAGACGAAAAACTGTAATTAAGGGAAATTATATTATGGGTGTTATTTTAATGTTAATAATATCTTTAACAATTTTTTGGGTTTATAACTTTAATACAAAAATTACGCCCAATTTAATAAATATTGCAAGAGCTAGTGTGAATGAATTTAATGAAACAATTATTACCGATTACACAGTTAAAAATCTTTACAATGAGATAGCTACGCTAGATGAAGTTATTAAAATTACCCAAAATAGTCGGGAAGAAATAATTAGTGTCGATTTTAATTTAGAAAATGTCTATAAAGCTTTATCAATTATTACTAACTATATTAAAGAAAGTGTTGAATCAGAAAGTTTACGCCAAAAAGTTTTTAGTTATTATAATGGGTGGTTGAGTAGTGATTTAAAAGCCATCGTTTTATCGTTACCCATGGGAGCAGTTAGTAAAAATATATTTATGACTAATTTAGGGCCAAGATTGCCAGTAAAAATTAATTATATTGGGTATATAGGTTCTAGTATTCGCTTAAAAGTGGAAGATTATGGAATTAATAATGCTTTGGTATCCATATATATTGATTGTTCCATTACCAATGAATTTATTATTCCCGTTTTAAATAATAAAGTAACAAATCAATATAGCATATTAGTAGCCTCGAAAATCATCCAAGGAAGTATTCCAAAATATTATGGAGGAGCAATTGAGACAAAAAGTAACATTTTAAATATTCCTATTGAGTAAAAAATGTGCTATACTTAATAATAGGTGAAAGTCATGGATGATAGCATTTTTGTAAATGAAGCCATAGATTATGCTATAAAGACCTATATGAATAATAAGACTGACCCCGAAGGTGAACTATTTAATTCTTTTTTAGTCGTAGTAATAAGAGCGTTAGTTTTTATATATGGAGAATTAGATATATTAAATCCTTATCGGACAAAGAATATAAAGGGATTAGGTGGACTAGATAGCAATTTAAAAAAATATGGTTTAGAAGATACGACACTGGAAGATTTTAAAACAAGATTACAGGTTTTTTATCAAAATCAAAATAATGATGAGATAGCACGAGAAAATTTTATAGCCATTGAAAGAATTTTAGTAATTATGTTTGCTAATCGGGCTAAACATGTGTTGTTAACTCAAAATGATGTTAGTGATTTTAAAAAGTATTTATATACGAGTGAAACAGATAATGTTTATCGTAAAAATTTATATGATAAATATACGCCTAATTCTATGATGATAGAACATTTTTTAGGTTTTAAGGTTTACGAAGCCACCCATGATTTAATATTTACCGAATATAAAGAAAACTTATTAAGAATGGATGCTTATAAAATTTTAGGCTATAACGAAGTAGATATTATTAAAATGAAACCAGAACAAATTGCCGAGATTAATAGTAAAGTTTATAATTTTTTTGGGATAAAGATTACTGATCAGAATAAAAAAATGCGATTAGATAGTGCAATTACTTATTATAAAAAATATGGTAGGGCTTTGACAAGCGGTAATGGTTATGTAGATATGGTCTTACTAGCCAGTGTTTTGGCTACCGCTTTAATGATTATGGTTATTGTAGGAATTAATTTATGGGGGTAATTTTATGTATATTACAGTTGATAATGTGCAATATGAAGTTATTAGAAACGTGAAAGATGCTTTAAAGGTAGAAGATTTAGAAGGAAAAATAACGGATTATTTTAATGATTTTGACTATATTTTAGGTGATTATGCCTATGATAAGTTACGACTAAAAGGTTTTAATGAAAAGACAAATAAAAATTTTAAACCAATTAATGATTATAGTAAGATAGATGACTATATAAATAAGTATTGTGCTTATGGTTGTAGGTATTTTGTTATTTCGAGAGTAAATGACTTGAAATAACTTTTTTATTTTGTTATAATTTCATATAGAATAGCGAGGGAATAGTATGCCAGTAGTTAATTTAAAATATCCAGATGGAAGATTAGAAAGTAAAAACTTAATTTCTGCAATTAAAAAAAATGGAACTGAAGTAGTAGTTGTCGATTTGGACTTTACAGATAATGGTCATAAAGTAATGGGAGTTTTACATAATAGTGATGGTTTTTATCACAATATTATTGATCAAGCAAAATGGGATGAGATAAGAGGATTATTAGTTGATAGCATTCATGGAACTTTAACTGATGCTGATTATAATATAGTTGGTGAAATAAATGTTTCGGCTGACCCTTATCGCCAATTAGCTTTAAAAGATGATAATTTTGTATCTTTATCGCAAAATTATGAAGCCTTTTTAAGTCGGATTAAACCTAATGAAGAAGTAAACGTTCAAAATGTAGAACAATCACAACCAATGGTAGAAAGTCCTAGCTTAGAAAATAATAATGAAGCTAATTTGAATACTAATGAAATGGTTAATCAACCAGTTAGTGAACCAATATCTGATGTGGAAATTAATTTTTCACCAGTAAATCCAAAGACTCCTAATGTAGAAAATGTGAATTTAAATAATAACGAATTAACTAGTTCGATAATTAATGAACCGATTAATAATATAAATGAAGCAAATACTGTTATAACAACTCCCAATCCAACTAGCTTAGAACAAGAGCCTGTTAATTTAACGAGTGCTCCAGAAAGTAATGTAAATGATAATAATGTTATGATGAATGATGATAGCGCTGTTATCAATAATGAACCTATTGTTAATATTGAAGCTAATAATGAGATACCTGAGCAAGCTAAGATAATTAATAATGTAGAAACAGGGTTGGGATTTGATAATCAACCAGTTGGTCCAGTTAACGAGCCGATTGTAAATGAAGTAAATCCAGTTCCGATGGCTACTAATACACCTAGTTTAGAACAAGAACCTGTCAATTTAAATAATAATTTTATGATGGATAATGAAACGATAACAAATGATTTAGGTTCGCAACTTGATATGCCAGTTAATAACGCTGATATGTCAATTATGGAAAATACTCCAATCGTACCTGAAAATCCGCAACCTATAATTGATAATGTTCCTTTAAATGTTCCACCAGTTGGTCCTGTTACTAATGATACAGAAGCTCAACAAGATACTATTTCTTTAATGGATGCTCCAATAGACAATCCTTTTGCTTTTAATGAAGCTCCTGCGGAGCCGATTATAAACAATGAGCCTGTTCAAACTGAAGCAAGTGCCAATGATTCAATTGTTACTAATGCTTACATGAATGGTTTTGAAGAAATAAAAATTGCGATGAATCAATTAGTTCAAGAAAGTATTGAAAGAATAACTAATATAGGCAAAGAATTTAATGAAAAAGTTGATGAATATGCTAGCAAAGCAAAGGGTTCTTTACAAGAAGCTAGTGAATATGGCAAACTTTTAAAAGATAGATTTGAAACTACGCAAAATAATATAAATAATATGGGTGTTAATCCTGATATGTTAAATGCTCCGGAAGAAGATCCAGCATTAAAATTAGCGGCTTAAGCATAATGCTTAAGTTTTTTTTATATAATTAAATAAGTGATTACATGAAAGATATTTTAAAATATGATTATAATATTTATAATTTAGATATTATAGAAAATGAAATATATTGCTTATTTATTAAAAATAATAAAAAGTATTACTTAATTCCCTATTTAAGAAGCGATGAAGAATTAGAAGATATCATTTTAATAACGGATGAATTAGCGCAAAAAAATATGGCTTATGGCCACATTATTCGAAATAATAAAGGTTTACTATATTCCTTAAAAGATAATCATAAGTATGTGTTGTTAGAAATGGGATTAAATGACAGTAATGAGCTTAATGTTATTGATATGCTAAAGATTAGTAATAATTTAGTAATTAAAAGTAGTAAAAGTGTTTTAGTTAGAAGTAATTGGGGAGAGTTGTGGAGTAAGAAAGTAGATTATTTTGAATATCAAATAAGAGAATTGGGAAAAGATAAGAAAATTGTTATAAATAGTTTTAGTTACTATATTGGTTTAGCTGAGAATGCCATAGCTTATTATATTCATACTATGAAAACTTTAAATCCGACGTTGCTTGAGCATTTATCTTTACAAAGACGGCGAATAATTTATCCCAATACTTATTTAAATTATTTTAATCCTTTAAATTATGTAATCGATTATGAAGTTCGCGATATTGCTTCTTATTTAAAAGCCGCTTTTTTTAGCTTAAGTTATGAAGAATTAATGGTGGAAGTAGAGGCTTTTTTGAAAAATAAAAAACTCAGTGCGTTTGGTTATCAATTATTTTATGCACGATTACTTTATCCCTCATATTATTTTGATATTTATGAACGAATTATAGAAGAAGAACTTGATGAACAGAAATTAATTCCGATAATTTCGAAAATAGATGATTATGAAAAGTTTTTAAAAGATGTTTATAACAAGATTTGTAATTATGTGTTAATCGAGCCAATTGAATGGTTGCTTATAAAAAAAGAAGAAGAATTATAAAGGAACGTTAATGATTCCTTCAATTTCTTCAACTTCACTTTGTAACATATTGAGAATATAATTTTGTAAAGTATCATCTTGGCCTAAACATTCAGCACAATGACCTTTTAATTTAACATATACATATTTATCTTCATATTTAATAAATTCAATGTCGCCACCATCCATGTTGATGTAAGGGCGCATTTCTTCGATTAAATTTTTAATTTTTTCGCTATTATCCATGTCTTTCACCTAAAGTTATTATAACAAATAAGGCCATAAAAAAACATCAATTTATGATGTTAATTATTAAATGGTGCCCAAGGCCGGACTTGAACCGGCACGAGCTTTAACACCCGCAGGATTTTAAGTCCTGTGCGTCTACCTATTCCGCCACTTGGGCATTGGCACTTGTCTTAATTGATAAGACATTTTGATTATAATATTAATTTTTAAAATAATCAAGACTTTTTGTAAAAAAATGTGCGAAATAGTTGACATTAAAAAAAATACTGTGATATAATCAGTTTGTCGTTGGAGGAATACCCAAGTCTGGTTGAAGGGACCGGTCTTGAAAACCGGGAGGTCGCGCGAGCGGCGCAGGGGTTCGAATCCCTTTTCCTCCGCCATTAGTTTATTTATCGCGGGATGGAGCAGTTCGGTAGCTCGTCGGGCTCATAACCCGAAGGTCGTAGGTTCAAATCCTTCTCCCGCAACCATGGTTCGTTAGTCTAGAGGCCTATGACGTCTGCCTGTCACGCAGAAGATCAC
>CANQGB010000023.1 GCA_947600335.1 uncultured Bacilli bacterium
AAGATTCCTTGTAGACTACAAGGTTGATAGGCTAGAGGTGGAAGCGTAGTGATACGTTGAGCTGACTAGTACTAATAAATCGAGGATTTAACTTATTTATTTAATTGAGAATACATTATCTATGTTTTTAAAGGACAAAATCCTTTATTGGTGACAATAGCCCAGTGGGTACACCTCTTCCCATCCCGAACAGAGAAGTTAAGCACTGGAACGCCGACGATAGTGTTAAGCGAAAATAGGAAGTTGCCAATTTTTTTTTGCTTTAAAAAAGACTAAATTGATTAAATCTAGTCCTTTTTAAAGCAATAAATTATTTATAGTATGAGCCTAATTTCTATCTTTCTTTTAGTTAATATCATTTACCTAATATGTGGTACAATACTATTAAGGAGCTGAACTAAATGGATACTAACGAATTAAATAATATTAAAGAAGTAATATTTCATTGGGACTGGAGTTATATCATTATTCCTCAAAACGAGATTAAATTATTTAAATATAATAAAATAAAAGAAGAGCTTAATACAGCATATTCTTATATTAAGTGTGATTATGTATGCATAGAAATTAATTTAGATTACCTTAAAACTAACTATAATGATACAGAGTATTCTTTATTTGATTATATTAAAGGTAGAAATATTTGGGATATCGAAGTTATTATGCAAAATAAAGAAAAAATATATATAGAACTTCCCACATATCGAAAAGAAAGCTATTTTCCTAATACCCATTATTTATCTATGGATGCTATAAACCTATGTGAAAAACATAGTATGCTTCAACAATATTATAAAATAGAATGGGCTTTACCATCCACAAAAGATATTTGGATGAATTATCAAGAACTTTTATCATTTTTTGAACATGGAATTTTAAGCACTTACTATACCCAACACGAGATTGGAATTGAATTATTTGAGCGGATTTTAAAAAGTAATATTAAGAACCGAAACTTACAAAATATTGATTCATTTTCTATATTAAAGCGTATTCGTGAATCTAGTGAAAGAACGAAGAAATTATATCGCCGAAAAGTAGCTTATAAAGTAAATGAAGAATGTGATTCTACCTATGGAATAAAAAAAATCCATTTGAACTTTAGTAACCATTCTTATAAATGGAACTTAACTTTTCTATTTGTAGATTCTAGTACATATAATAAGACACTTGATTCCGTTTTAAAACAACTATGTTTACCTGATACATCACACTTTTTTCATAAAACTATTTTAATATTTAAAGACGAAAACAATATAGATGAATTTACCAATTCTTATACCTCCATTCCCCAAGAAATGTTTCTTTATACAACTGTGCAAGAGATAAATGACTTATGGTATCATATTCATGAGGAAGCCAATTTAGTATAATATCATCATTAAACATAAAAATTGATTATTAGAAATATCTTAAGATAAAAATTAAATCCTAGAATGCGCTAATTTGTACTAACAAAATATACATTCGAGGAATTAAAACTGTTCGAAATGCATCTAATATATTAAACATATCACCTAGTTTAAATTTTTAAAATATGGTATATTAATGTTAATAACTATAAATATTCATTTGCTTTATTGGAAGGTGTCATTATGAGTAATATTGAAGATTATATTACATGGCGAGGAGATTTATCATTTAAAAGAGCTCCCCTTAATGAAGTTGATAATCTTATTTTAGCTGAACTTGCATATTTGGAATTTGATGATTTCTTTTATAAAGGAATAACAATTAAAGAGATTATAACTAATTACTTGAAAAAAAATAGTGAAACGGAAATTTTAAAAAAATTTCCTTTATCTAAAAATCCTTTTTCATTTTATAAAAAGTTAGCTAATTCTATCCGTTTTGGTTCTTTAAAAATTGTTAATTATGAAAATAATATTTCTAATGAATTAGAAGAACAATTTTCTGCGATGTTAATTGAACTAAACTACTTTACGGCCTTCGTGGCTTTTCGGGGAACAGACAGTTCTTTAGTAGGTTGGAAAGAAGATTTTAACATGAGTTTTATGTTACCTGTTCCTTCCCAAGAAGCCGCTTTAAACTTTGTTAATAAAAGTATTAACTTTAAATATCAAAATATATACCTAAGTGGCCATTCTAAAGGTGGAAATTTAGCCGTTTATGCCGGAGTTCTAGCCAAAAAAAGTATCAAGAAAAAAATAGTTAAAATATATAATAATGATGGTCCTGGTTTTGACGAAAACTTTATAACCCGTAAAGAATATCTAGAAATGCTCGATAAAATTATTACAATTGTCCCTGAATCTTCCATAATTGGTATGTTACTAGAACACAAAGAAAAATATAAAGTCGTTAAAAGTACAGCTTATGGTTTATGGCAACATGATGCTTTATCTTGGGTAGTTGAACATGACCATTTTGAAATTTCCCATCTTGATGAAAATACCATCAAAATAAATCAAGCAATTAGCCAATGGTTAAAGAAAATATCTAAAGAAGAAAGAGAAATGTTTGTCAACACAGTTTATGATATTTTAAAAAATAACAATATTTTAACGGTCGAAGATTTAATTAACTTAAAAACCTATAAATTGTCTTTAATCCTAAAAAGCTTTTTAATGCTCGATTCTGATATTAAGAAAATGGTCTTTAAATTTGTCAAAGATTTATTTGCTGAAGCCAAAGATAACTTTGAAAATAAACATTTTATCGAGGTAATCAAGGGCATAAAGTAGAAATACATTGTCAAGCCTCTTTCTTCTAGTTGTATTATTAAAAATATCTTTGTTATAATAAAATTAGGTGATAATAAATGGATTATAAATATACATCAAGAACAATTGATGATACTTTGGAAATAGCCCAAAATATAGAAAGTGAAAAATTTCCCAATATGGTAATATGTTTAGAGGGAGATTTAGGTTGTGGTAAAACTGTCTTTGTTAAAGGCTTTGCTAGTGCTTTAGGTATAGAAGACAACATTACATCCCCAACTTTTAATATAGTAAAAGAATATTTAAACGGAGAATTACCTCTTTATCACATGGATGTCTATCGTTTAGAAGATAACAGTGAAACAATTGGTTTTGAAGAATATTTTACCAAAGGTGGAGTAACTATTATTGAATGGTCAGATATGATAAAAGAATATCTTCCTAAAGAAAGATTGGTTATAAAATTTAAAGTAATTGATGAAAATACAAGAATCTTGCTTTTTGAACCTCATGGTGCCCAATATGAAAGTTTATGCGATAGTGTTCTCTAAAATACTCACAAATGAGTTTTTTTAATTTAAACACTAGTCAAAAATCCAAAAAGAATTTATAATAAGTAAATAATTTATTAAAAAGGAAGGAATTAGAAATGACTACATTATTACTGGACACTCATACAAATAAAATTATAGTTGTTTTGTATAAGAATGATAAAATAATTGTCCAAAAGGATATTAGTTCCGAATACAATCATAGCATCAATACTATGCCTATTTTAATTGCCGCTTTAAAAGAAGCTAATTGCTTAATTAAGGACATTAATGCTATTATTTGTGTAAATGGTCCTGGTTCTTTTACCGGCGTTAGAATTGGGGTAACGATTTCTAAAATGCTAGCCTATACCTTAAATATACCTATTAAAACAATTTCCAGTTTACAATTAAAAGCTGTATCATTTAAGCACGATATTATTTATATTGGGGAACAAGAAAAAAATGGCATGTATATGGGAAAATTTGATAGGGAAAATAACTTAATTGATGAGTATAAATACTATGGCAAGGATGAACTAGATAATTTAACTATAGAGTATAAAGAGGATATTAAGATTGATTATATACAAGTTTTAAATTTTGTTAATACCTTAGAAAATGTTAATCCCCATTTAGTCAATCCCCTTTATATTAAAAAAATTGAGGCTCTAAAATGATTAGGCCTTTTGCCTTAGCAGATATTTCCCAAATATATGAATTAGGTTCTTATTTTGGTGATAACTTTGCTAAAACTAATAATTTAGAAGAAATATATCAAGATAAATATACTAAAATTTTAGTTTATGAAGATAATGGCCAAATAATAGCCTTTCTAATGTATACAGAACTTTTAGAGTCTATTGATATTATTGATATAATTGTCGCTAAAGATTATCAAAGGAAAAAAATTGCTAGTTGTTTATTAGATTACATGATTAGCGGAATGCCTGATACAGTCAAGTTAATTACTTTGGAAGTACGAGTTAGTAATCTTCCAGCAATTAATTTGTATCAAAAATTTGGTTTTAAGGTTTACAGTGTCCGTAAAAAATATTATAAAGATGAGGATGCTTATTTGATGGGAAGGAAAGTTGAAAAATGAAAGATGTTTATATTTTAGCTATTGAATCTTCATGTGATGAAACCAGCATGGCTATTGTGAAAAATGGTAAAGAAATTGAATCATTAACTGTATTAACCCAAATGGATACCCATGCTTTATATGGTGGTGTTGTCCCCGAAATTGCCTCTCGCATGCATACGGAAAACATTACCGTGGTTTTAGAAGAAACTTTAAAAAAGTCTTCAATTAAAATCGAAGATATTGATGCCATCGCGGTTACTTATGCTCCTGGTTTGTTAGGTAGCTTATTAGTTGGTGTTGAAGCCGCTAAAACGCTTGCCTTAGTTTATAATAAGCCTTTAATTGCCGTTAACCACATGATTGGCCACATTTATGCGAACAACATTGAAGATGATTTAGAATTTCCTTTGCTTGCTTTAATAGTCAGTGGAGGTCACACCGATTTAGTTTTAATGGAAGGCGATTATCAATTTAAAATATTAGGTAGTACTTTAGATGATGCCATTGGTGAAGCTTTTGATAAAGTTGCTCGTATTTTAGGTTTGAAATATCCTGGAGGTCCTAATGTCGAAAGATTAGCCAAGTTAGGGAAGAATACTTATAACTTACCTAAACCAGTAAATGATGATAGCTATAATTTCAGTTTTAGTGGCTTAAAAAGCAGTATTATAAACTTAGTTCACAATGAACAACAACGAAATCATGAAATTAATAAAGAAGATTTAGCTTGTAGTTTTCAAACTGTTGCTATAGATGAATTGACTAGAAAATTAGATAAGGCTTTAGCTGAGTTTAAAGTTAAAAAAGTTATTTTAGCAGGTGGAGTATCGGCTAGTATGTATTTGCGCGAAGAAGTTAAAAAAATAACGGATAAACATAATGTTAAGTTTAGTGTTCCTAATATGAAATATTGTACTGATAATGCTGCAATGATTGGCTGTGCCGCTTATCCTTTATATTTAAGAAAAGAATTTTGTGATTTTGATTTAAATCCTAAAAGTCAAATTTCCCTTTTAGAAAAAACTTGTAAAAGTAATATGTCAAGTCTTTAAATAATGTGGTTTAAATAGAATAAGAATGTTATCATTAATTTAATGAGGTGTTTTTAAATGAAAGATTACTATAGAATATTAGGAGTAAATGAAAATGCCACTTTAGATGAAATTAAAACTGCTTTTCGCGTACATTCTAAAAAATATCATCCAGATAATTTTGTAAATGCCGATGATACTACCAAAATAGAAGCTGAAAAAAAGTTTAAAGAAATTCTAGAAGCATATACGCAAATAAAAAATGCTCCATCTTTGGCTAATACTCCCTCAAAATTTACCTCTACCGACAATTATGCCGAAAATAATCAAAATAGCTCTAATTATTATACCGATGAAACTGATTATGAAGCTACTCTAGAAAAACAAAAGGCTTTTGATGACTTTCAAAAAATATATCAAAATTTTAAAAAAGAGTTAGATAAAAATAGATTGCCTTTTGAAAAAGAATTAAACTATTATATTAACCCCCAAAATAGGGGAATTATCAATGAAATTGAATTTGAAAAAGTTAAAGAAAATATTCAGAAAATTAGAGGTTTTAATATATTCACTAAAGTTGCTTTATTTATTTCTGTAAAATATGATCCTTCCTATATTGAAGAAGAATTAAAAGCGGTTAATTTAGTTGATTTAGACAATTATTGTTTGTCTATAAATAGTGTTCAAAATAATATAAATAGCAACATCTCAATGATAGTTAATCAAAGGAAAAAAAGTTTAATAAGCAAAATAGTTACCTTAAATAAAAAATATAAAATATTAAACCTAGAATTAAACGACCATTTTCCTAGTAATGATATAGATTTAAACTTAATAACCGAATCGGAAATATATAAAGATTTAGCCGAAACAGAGTTAAGCTTCATTATAAAGTTATTGGCTGAATCCCTTAAAAATTTAAATATTTTTAATAGGCAACAACAAATGATTATGTTAAATAATTTAATTGCCGAAAAGTTAAAATTTTATAGAAATGAATTTAGTAAACTATCTAACGAAATTACTGATTTATATCAAAAAAACCATATTGAAATGTATCATCTTAAAGAATTAGAAAAAAGTATTTCTTTAGAAGATTTAGAAATACTTAAAAATATAGCTCAAGAATATTTAGAAGATATGGAAAATAAAAAAAGTTTTAAACATTAATCAAAAGAGCTTTTAAATAAATTAAAAAATTCTCATTTTTTACGAGAATTTTTTTCTTGGTCAAATAATTGCCATAATAAATTTTGGTCATAAGGGGTTTCTTCTTTTTGGCGTTTTTTCACAAAATCATCAAAAGTTCCAATTACTTTGGCTGGAACCCCAGCTACAACACTATTTTTCGGAACATCTTTAGTTACCACACTACCAGCCGCGATAACTGCATTAGGTCCAATTTTCGTATTTCCAAGAATTGTCGAATTACAGCCAATAAAAACATTATCCATAACCTCAATACATCCTTGTTTATAAGTAAACATCCCTTTATTCAAGTTATTCAAGCCAATATTAAAGATATCGTGGGTTACAAAAGTAACATTACTCGTAACAATGATATTATTGTGAAATTTTATTAATTTTGGGTCAGCGGGAATTATTCGAGGTTGAAAGAAAAAATTATCACCGATTTCTTTAAAAATTTGATGTTTTCTTATATAATCATTTCTTTTTTTACTATTTAAAATTAAAGCCACTCTAATTCGTTGCATTTGTATTTTTTGATATTGCTTCATATTATCACTCTTTTTCATTATATCATGAAATAAAAAAAGGAGAATAAATTTTATTCTTCCTCACTATTAGTTGGTAATGGAGTACCCGGTATATTTTGACTTTCATCATCACCATTTCCGGAATTTTCTTCATTATCATCTTTATTACTAGGATTATCTTCTTCAGAATTATTATCATCTTTATTGTCTTCGCTTGGCTTGTTATTTTCTTCCTCATCTGAATTATCCTCATCTTGCTCATCTTCATCTGGATTTTCTTCCGGCATACCTGGAATTGATGGAACATCATTTTCTTCTTCGTTAGGATCATTAGGTTCTTCAGGATCGATTGGACAAGCCTCATTAATATAAACTGTCATTTCGCCAATACTTTGCGTTAAGATACCCGCCATTACACTTTGATTACCAATTAAACCTGGAATGCCATCCCCACAAGCATATTCAATTGTCAAATTAATTCCATTATTTTCAGCCCAAGTTTTAGCAACATCTAAACTACTACCAATAAAGTTTGGAACTGTTGTTAAAATTGCTCCTGTTCGAATATTTTTACCTACAATGCTTGATTCATAAACTTCTTGATAATCATAACTGAAAGTTTTTATCATTTTTTCGTCTTCTAAATCTAAATTAATTCGCATTGCTTGAGTAATTGCCTCTAAACTACCAGGATAATGACCAATCGCTGAAGTAGTATAACTAGTACCAGGAATTAAAACAGATAAATTATAATACTCTAAATATGTCTTTTGAATCTTAATAAAATCATTTCCTTTTAAACTACTCATTAACATATTTTTTAAGGTATCATATAATGAAAGAATTTGTTTCGTTTGTAAGTTTGTTGCAATATTTTTACTAACGGTATTAATCATATTTTCCATATCACTAAAACTCGATAGAGTTAATAACTTTTTCGCTAAAGCTTCAAAAATTTGTTGTTGGTGTTTATTACGAGCAATATCACTAGTTCTGTAACCATGGCGATTGCGCGCATAAGCCAAAGCTTGTTCGCCATTTAAATGTTGCATACCCGTTTCCATACAAACTAGATTAGCCATATCTCGATAAGCATTACTTTCACATAAAACTCCTTCACCGTATTGCGAAATATAGTAGTCATAATCAGGAGCCTCGACAAAGACATCAATTCCCCCTAATATATTAACTAAATCAATTACCCCAAAGAAGTTAATTTTGGCGAAATAATCAATTGTTATGCCCGTTAAATTTTGGACGGTATTAATTACACAACTCGTTCCATAAGCCGCGGCCGAATTTATTTTGTTATAGCGATTATGATTACAAGCAATTGGAACATAAGTATCTCTTGGAATACTAAAGATTGTTGCTGTTAAAGTTTTAGGGTTAAAAGTTAAAAGCATTAAAGTATCACCATTGAAAGCGGAATTAGGATTTAAACCATCAATTTCGGAATCGACACCCATTAATAAAACTGTAAAAGGTTCCGTTAATTTTTTATTAGTATTTGTAATGGTCTTATTCTTCATTTTTTCCGAATATTCATATAATACTTTCGTATCAGTTCCAATTGTCGGATAACTATCATCTCTACCAAAAACGGAAACATAATTATTAGTTAAAAATATCGCACTTACTTCTTTTTTATATAAAGCATCTATCATTTCATAATAATCAGAATAATAGACAATTTCTTGTTTTAAGTTATGTTTTTTTATTAAAGTATGAGCTAAAACATTACCCTCGATATCATCTTCATTGCTAATAATACCTAATTTACTTTGATTATTTAGTTCAGTTTCTTTAAGTGCTACTAAATTTGTTGTATAAGTAATATATTCATCTTGGGAAAAAGCATTAATTGTTGAATATATTTTATGAATCATTCGTGAACTAAAAATTAAGCCAATTCCTAACAGACAACTAACCACACAAATAATACTCAACTTAATATATTTCTTTAAAATCAGATTAATCATGCCAAATAAGCAATGGATTAAGAACCAACAAAATAATGCGAAAATAAATATAATTCGCAGAGTTGTTTCAATTCCTACTAAAGTTAACAACTCTTTAACAAACATAATATAACTTATAATAAAGAATATTAATGTTAATAGATAGAAGGTTAAACCTACTTTATTTGATTTTTTAATTTTATGCCATAATGTTTTCATTTTTATATGTAACCCTTTCAACTATTCTCTATTATTTAAATTATAATATATAATTGCCTAAGTTACAATATGATAATTATGTTAAGGAGTGACAACATCTCTGGGAAATCCTTTAAAATATTGTCGAATAATGGTATAATTAATTAAGAAAATTAAAGAATATGAGGTGGGAAAAGATGAGAACAAATAATTATCAACTTTGGCATAAAATTATTTTAGTTCCTTTAATAGTAGGAATTACTTTATCTAGTGTCTTTTCTTATCCTTTAACAACGAAAGCTTCAGAAACCTATCAAGCCAAAATTACTGGCAATGATGTTCGTTTTAGAAGCCAACCGACAACAGCCAATAATAGCAATGGTAGTAATAATATCATCACTTATTTAGATATTGGAACAATAGTTACAGTTTTATCGAAAGACAAAGTTAGTGGAAGTGGTTGTAATGATGGCTGGTATAATGTTTCTTACAATAACACTAATGGTTATATCTGTTCGTCTTATGTTTCATTTGATACTACCGATAGTTATGATAGACCATGGACTAGTCCAAAAAAAGCCATTGTCGGTGGAGCTAAATTTATTGCGGGTTCTTATATCGCTCGTGGTCAATTTACGAGTTATCTAAAAAAATTCAATGTTAATCCTAATGGCTACTATGATATGTTTAACCATCAATACATGGCAAACTTAGCGGCTCCTTCTAGTGAAGCTAAAACGAGTTGGAAAACTTATCAAAACAATGGTTTAGCTAATTTACCTTTATCTTTTAGTATTCCAGTATTTCTAAATATGGCTGATAATTATAATCGCCCTGGAGGTAATTTAATTAATGTTGAACTACAAGATGAAGTAACTGATGCGGATTTTGAAAAAAAATTAGATGAACAAGGTTTTTCGGAAAGTTATAAAAAGGCGTTAAGAGCTTTACATACAAAACATTCTAATTGGACATTTACGGCTATGCAAACAAATGTAAATTTTACAGATGCAGTCGCTAGAGAAAAAATTGTCTCTTCTATTCAGGGTGGAACTCAATATTATCAATCAATGAGTAGAAGCGATTGTTCCGATATATACAGGGGAACATATATGAATAATAGCTACTGTCAAACTGAATCTAACTGGTTTATAGCTAATGATGAAACTGTCGCTTATTATTTAGACCCTAGAAATTTCTTAACCGAAACTTATATTCTACAATTTGAAAGTTTAGAAAGTTCTGATAACTATACCGAAAGTGTAGTTCAAAATATTTTAAATAATACCTTTATGGCTGATTTATCTATTTTAGATAATCAAAAGTATTCTAGTATTTTTGTCGAAGCTGGCAAAATAGCGAATATCAGTGCTGTTTATTTAGCCTCTTTAGCCATTCAAGAATCAGGTACAGTTTTAAAAAGTAATACTAATGGAGCAGCTTTTGAATACAAAGGTGTTAACTATTCTGGACTTTATAATTTCTTTAATATTGGAGCTTCTAGTAGTGAAAGTAATCCAAGCAAAGCTGGTTTAGTCTATGCGAGTGGTGGTTTTTGTACTTTATGTAGTAATGACAACAGTAATAACAACAATAACAATAATGATGATAGCACTCCATCAACCCCGGCTGTTACAGCCCCAGAAAATAATTCTCCATCAACTCCTGAAACACCTTCCGTACCAGCTAAAAATTTAAATAATTATGTTAGTGAAGCCGGATTAAAAGTGAATGGTTCTTATGTTACCGGCCTTAATTTAGGTCAAAGTATTAGTGATTTAAGAAATCAACTAAAAAATAATGATATTACCATAAATTCTAGTACGGACAAGATTGGTACGGGTACAACTATTACCTATAATGGTGAAACCTATACTATTGTTATGTATGGTGATTTAGATGGTGATGGTTCCATCAGTTCGGCTGACTTATTAAAAATGCGTCAACATTTATTAGGCTCAGTAGTCTTGAAAGATGCTTATTATAAAGCCGGTTCGATAACTGGTTCTAATATTAGTTCAGCTGACTTATTAAAAATGCGTCAACATTTATTAGGAACTAGTTCTATATCACAAATATAAGGAGATGTTTTATGAAAAGAAAATTTAAATTATTAGCCCTACTTGGGTTATTTTTACCTTTAAGTGTTAAGGCCGCTGGAACAGCGAGTATGAGTGTTGCTAGTTCCGTTGAAGTAGGGGGAAGAGTAACGGCTACCGTCACATTAAGTAATACCGCTGCTTGGAATATTAAAATTACTTCTTCGGGTTCCACTAGTGGTTGTTCGCAAAACTTTGCTGATGCTACTAGCGATGCTAAAAATACAACTAAAAAATTGTCGGTAACCTGTAAAGCCACAGGAGTCGGAACAATTGCTTTTACAGCCACAGGCGATATAACAAGTGCTGATGGTACTAAGTCAAATGTTTCCCTAACTAAAAGCGCAAAAGTAACTGAACCTCGACCAAAAGCAACAGATTCTTCATTATCTTCTCTTAGTGTTGAAGGTTACGATTTAACTCCAGCGTTTTCTAAAGATGTCCTTGATTATTCAATCTCATTACCTCCTACAGCTGATAAAATTAAGATAGAAGCTAAAACTAATGAATCACATGCTTCTTTAGAAGGTACCGGAGAATTTGAAGTTGCCGAAGGGGCTAATATCTTTAAAGTCACTGTTACTGCGGAGAATGGTTCAACGCAAACTTATACCTTGACTGTCAATGTCGAAGATGAAAATCCTATTAAAGTAAAAATCGCTGATAAATCTTATACCTTAATAAAAAATGCTAAAAAATTAGAAAAGCCTGAACTATATGAAGAAACAGTTGTCAAAATAAATAACTTTGATATCCCGGCTTTTTATAGTGAAGTAACTAAATTTACTTTAGTAGGTATCAAAGATGATTTAGGTAATATTAACTTAGCAATATATGATACGAAAGAAGGAAGTTATACTTTATATAAAGAATATACCGCCAACAGTGTTACATTATATATCGTCGATTTTCCTGAAGAATTATCGGGTTATATTAAAGATACAATTAAGATAAATGAAATGGTAGTTCCCGTTTATCGTTTGGATGAAGATAGTCAATTTGTAGTTGTCTATGCGATGGATTTAGTTAATGGTAAATACAATTATTATTCTTATGATACAGTTAATAACACTTTTCAAATTTATAATGATACAGAAATTAATGCACTAAAAGAAGATTTAAAGACTTATACTTATGTATGTTTAGCTTTCGGAATTGGTTTGATATGTGCCGTTATTTCGATTATTAGTTTATTAAGAAGTTCTAAGAAAATAAAAAGACAAGCTAAAGCAATTATGCAAGATAAAGAAACTAGGGCAGCTAAAGTGGAAAATACCAATGCTAAAAAAGCAAAAGATAACAAAAAAGATAAAGATAAACCAGAGTCTAAGAAAGAAGAAAATCAAGTAAATAAAGAATTTGAAGATGAAGAAACTGAAATGTATGATATCTTAGAAACTTTAAATAAAAAGAAAAAAAATAAGAATAAATAAAATTAATCTAGTGCAAACTAGATTTTTTTATGCAAAAAACCATTATATTAACCATATTTACTGTATGACTAGATGAAATGAAAACCACCAGTTGGTGGCTTTTTACTAATAAAAAAAAGCTAGCTTTAAAACTAACTTTATACTTGTTTAAAATGATTTTTCTTATTAGCATATATTAATAAAGCAATACTTCCTATAACCAATATAGAACCTGCAATATAAGGTATTGTTGAACCAGTATCAGGATTTTCTGCTATCTCTTCTTTACTACCAGATTCAGAATTATTAGAAACAGGAACATCTGCTCGAATAGTATTACTTGTTGTTACTGCTAATGTATCACTATAATTTTTTTTGCCTTCAATTTGAACTTTATAATAATATGTAACATTTTTATTTAAATTTTTATCTTCCACTGTATTAACTTGTGTACAATCTAAAGCCTCATTAGTTATTTTTTCATAAGTTCCATCAGCACTATTAGAACGATAAATATTACACTTATCACTAGCCCCTAATACTGAAAAGGCTGTAGCATAAATCTCTGGCATACTAACTTTTAAAGTTACTGCATCTTCAGTTACTTTCTCTGTACCTAAATTAACAGCTAATATAGAACTAAACATTGGTTCTTCATTTTGGGTACTTTTAACTTTTTGGATTAAAGTTTTAATCTTTTCTATATCCAAAGAAATTTTAAAACTCTTAACATATGGACTTACTTGACCATTTACATTCATATTAGCACTAGCATTTAAACTTCCAAGTCCTAAATAAAAACCATAAGTATCATAATTATTAACAGTGTTAGAGAAATCTTTTAAACTAATTCCGTTATTTGCATCACTTAAATCTAAAATAGATCCTGTTAATATATAAATAATAATAGGGTTTAAAACTTGATTATTATAATTATCTTGTGTCACATTATCATTATTAAATTCTAGATGATTCCCATCATATGGATATGAAGAAATTTTATTTTCCCCGTTATAAACATCTATAGTATGATTACTAGTATTATTCTTAGCATTAATATCTGTACTAGCAACAAACTTTAATCCAAATACTTCAAGGGAGCTATTAAACTTATTAATAATGTTATCAACATTTAAAGTTTCAGCATTAACTACTTTTGTAAACATAAGCATAAACGTCGTTACAATCGCTAGTCCCATTTTTTTATAATTTTTCATTTATCTTTTTACCTTACCTCTCTCTATTATCAGCAATATAATATCACATTTTAGCGAAAAAAAATATATTTTGTTACTTATTTGACTTTAATTTGCTCCTATGCTAGAATAGCTTGCGTTTAAAGGCGGAAAAGAATATGGAAAAATATATTACAATCAATGACTTAGCTAAGATTAATGTACTCGAAGAAGGCCAACAAATACAAGCCTTACTCGATTTTACAGAAACCTTAAATCCTAATGATTATGTTCAACCTAACGGTGATAGATTTTTATTCAAATACAACTCTTCAATCTATCCTTTTCAATTATTATCTTCTCTTAATTTACAAAAAATTGATTGCAATTATTTACAAAATAAAGAAATGCGTCAAGCTAAGTCTTATTATCGAACTTTAAAATTAGTTAATTCTTTAGATTTAGTCAACCCTAATTTAGTAATTGGCTATACTCTTTATGACCAATTTATTTTATTAATCTCCACCCAAAATTATATTTATGATTATAGCCGAAACTTAATTATGAACCAAGATGATTATCTAAAATTATTTCAATTTCAAGAAATAAACAGGTTGGATAAGTATGAAATGGATGCAATTTATAACTATCTAAATAGTCAAAAAAATTTCAATTTGTTAACTGAATTTTTACTTAATCCTGAAAAAAAGTGGGAAATTGAACGTTTACAAGATAAGCATCAATATAATCATGATGGCTTTTGTTTAAAAAATTATTTATTATATTCTATTGATGGTGATGGAGCTTTTTATATGGACGAAGATTTTCAAAATCAAAAATATAGACAAGAAAGAATAGCTTTAGATTATTTTACTTTAAATCCTACAAGTCCATCGAGTTTTATCAATGACCAAGGAAACAATCAATATGAATTACAAGCATCCAATTCCAAACTTTTTAAATTTGAATTATTATCTAATTTCTTTGAGATTAATGAACTATTTACTCATCAAAGATTTAAAAGATGTCATGAAAATTCTATTTTGTTAGCTTATGAACTAGTTAATTGTTTTCCAAATGTTTTTGTTGTCGGTGGCAAGTAAGCCAAAAATGATAAAGAGTATTATTATCATTCTTGGGTGGAAGTCGAAAAAGAAAATAAAATTTTTGCCTATGACTATAATCATAATTTAATAATGGAAAAAGCCTTATATCAAGAATTATATGAAGCTCAAGAAATCGCTAGAAATCATGTATCAATTTATATTGACTTAATTCAAAATAACCATTTATGTGATTTTTATTTAAATAATTTTTTACCTAATTACTTTGGCGAAGAATTAAATAATGATCTAAAAAAAGTATTGAATAAATTATCTTAAATATTTTCATAATTTCAGAATTGTTTTTCCACAAGAATATATCTTAAGCATTGTCACTTTAATTAAAAAAACTCCTAAATTGGAGTTTATACACATTTTGGTAGGATAATAAAATAAGTTTCTAAATTTTAATTTATCTACCTTTTCTTGTTCCTAAGGAATCTTTAACTTTAGAAATTGTTTCAGCAGTTGGATTAAAATATTCAGTTATACTAATGCCATAATTTTGTTGTAGCTCTTCTTCAGTAACATCTTCTAAAATTCCAATCAACTCAATTAATTGTTCTATATAAGGATTTTCTGTTGCACTATTAGTTTGTGCTTCCCCAAAATTGCTATTAATATCATAATCTTTTGCTTCAGGATTACTAAACTCTTTTAATTCCATAATTTGTCTCCTTATTTTATATATTAACAAACCTACTAATTTGTTTCATTCTATTGGCAGGGGATGAGAGAATCGAACTCCCAACAGTGGTTTTGGAGACCATTATTATACCATTTAACTAATCCCCTAAAAATTAACTATATTCATAATAGCATAATTTAGACTTAATGACTAGTATTTTTCAACAATTATTAAAAAAAGCATAATATATCGTAGGTGATATTATGCTAATTAATTATACGCCAAAAGAATTAGATTTATTAGCTAGAATTATGCGAGCTGAAGCTTTAAATGAAGGCAACTTAGGAATGCTTATGGTTGGAAATGTGGTTGTTAATCGAGCCATAGCTAACTGTTTAACCTTTAAAAATGTACGCAGTATTACTGATGCGATTTACCAAAAAAATCAATTTTCCGGAATAAATGGTTCTTTGTTTCAAGCCTCAGCCACAACTTTAGAAAAGCAATTAGCGGAAAGAGTTCTAAGAGGAGAGTATTATTACCCAGCTACTCATTCTCTTTGGTTTTATGCGCCCGGAAGTAATTCCTCTTGTAAAAGTGTTTGGTACGACCAAAGTTTTGCTGGCAGATATAAAAATCATTGTTTTTATCGACCAGACCCTGGTACTTGTCAAGAATTATATTAAAAACTAATCATGATTTATAAATGATCTAAACATAAAAATAACAATAATAGCCACAATAGCAATTAAAAGCATTAATAAAAATTCATCGCCAAAAAAACGATTAAGAAAATGATGAATGGCATTAAATATATCTATAAATACATTTTTAATATCCTTAATGAAATTTATTAATTCACGAGAAAATGTATCAAAAAAATTCAATGTTACCATCTTTATCAACTCCATTATCCTAATTATAATATGGACTTGCAATTTATTCAATAATTTGTTATTCTAATATTGCTTATGGCGGAATTGGTGAAGTGGTTAACACGCCGGATTGTGGCTCCGGTATGCGTGGGTTCGATCCCCACATTTCGCCCCATAGTAAAATTTACGTACAATATTGTGCGAAAGATAAGTAAAAGTTCGTAATACTCGATATTATGGACTTTTTCTTTTGCAAAGGTGGTGAGGATAAATAATGAATATGTCCATAGAAATTTTAGAATTTCCTTTGTGCGTAAAAAACAAGATACTAAGAATTAAAAATATAACTAAATTGAATATAGAATATATTACAGGTAAAAATATTATCTTTAATAACTCTAATTTTGGACTTAAAGAACCACATAAAATTATTATTAGTAATGATAAGAAAAGAATAGTTTTGCTTTGTTATGATGATGATACAAATTTATATAATGAAAATTTATCTGAAATCATCACTATATCAAAATTAACAGATATAGTTAAAGAAATTTTAGAAAATAATAAAAATTTTTAAATTCTATTTTCCCTTTATTTATAAGGAAAAAATGAAATTTTAACAATCATTTTGTAAAAGCATTGCCATTTACTTTCCTAAAAAAATGTGGTATTTATGGTAATATACGAAAATTGTAAGTAAATCGTATATTGAGTCGTTTTTGAAGTTCTAACACAAGGGAAATTATCTTGTGTTTTTTGTCATTTAAAAATATAGAAAAGGAGAGATTAAAATAATGCGTAATTTATGTTAAAATATTTATTAGATGAACTATACTTGAATTGGTAAATCTGATCAATTATGAAAGGATGATTAAAATGTTAGAAAAAAATAACGCTGAAATGATTCAAGAAATTAAAGATGTTATTTTGAGTAGTAGAAAAAAAGTAGCTTATGAAGTAAATAATACTAT
>CANQGB010000024.1 GCA_947600335.1 uncultured Bacilli bacterium
AATCCCCTAACATAAAAAGTAACGGAAACAAATCTGTGTCATTGGATAAAAGAGAGCAAAAAATCTTTCTTATTCATCAAGCATCACCTCCAGTCTATAAAGATAGAGGTAGCACCCAACTATTAAATGTTCCGAATTAATTATATCAAACGTTTGTTCTTAGAACAATAAATTTTATTAAAATACATATAAAATGCTCTTTTATCTGTTTCTTTTTTTCATTATACTTTGAGTTTAGGTAAAAAAATAAATTGCTAACATTCACAACAAAATCAAGTTAAATATCTCCCAACTATATTGTGTTAGACACTTATTCTAGCGAATGAGTGTCATTTTTTATAACTACTATCAAAATAATAAGAAATAATATGTTTTTAATTTATATAACTTTAAATAATTACAATTTTTAACTTTTATACAGATATTCTTCTGAAATATTAGGATAGCCGTTTATGTAGAAATTAAATATATCGTTCAAAATCTGAATACAAATATTATAAACTTTTTCGTTTATTTTTTGACTTTTAAAATAATCATCTAATTGCATTTTTAAATTATTATACAAATTATTATAATCATTTTTATTAGCATTTTTAATATCATATATATCTAAAATCAAATTGCTCAGTTCATTAAATTCTAAATTAATTTTTAAATTAACTAAATTTTCTATATTTTCAATTAATTCATATAAAGAAAGTGCTAATACATAATTTAAACAATCTTTATTATATAATTTACCATAATCAATTATAAAATTTTTTAATTCCTCTATGGAATAATTTTTATCATCATTTAATTGCGAACAAACATCAGAATCAAGAACATACCCTTTTAAAGATATTTTGTTTAACATTAATGATTTTTCAATTTGATAATCATCTTTTGATAACTCAACAAGTTCACTTGCTTTTGTAGTAAAATACCATAATTTACTATTGATATCATCATAAATTTTATCTATTTTATCATATGATTCAAATATTTTCTTATTTAAATTATTATCCATTGTTTTACCCCTTAATTAATCCATAAGTAATCAAAAACAACACGCTACAGACAAAAGCGACAACTATTGATAAGATAATTACATTGACAAAGCCATTACTTTGGGTTGAATTATTAGATGAATTTTGAATAAGAGTTCTTACTTGAGGCTTATTCAATTGTTGTGATTCTTTTTGTTTCTTAATCATTTGATTTTTTTGTTTTATTTGTTGATAAATTTGAATTTCGGTTTGACTTCTTTGGGTAAATGATTCTACTTTTGTTGGTTCATTTTCTAAAGATAAGTTTTCATTATGAAGAGTAAAACTTTTTTGAAATTTATCATTCTTTTTTTCACTAACTATTTCATCATTTTTTTCCATCCAACTAGAAACAACATTATCTGATTTTATACCTCTTAACCTTTCATCTTTTTTAATTTCTTTAACTTCAAAATTATTAAATACTGCCAATCTTTCAGCAGATTCAAAAGATGTTTTTGCACTTGGAGTCATTTTTGCAATTACATCATCAGCATTTTTTGTGAATAAGAATTTATTATCTATCGAAGGACTTTGATTTTGAATAAAAGTACATAAATTAACATATGGAATATAAGATGGATTTATTGTATGATAAAAACCATTTTTTTGTGCAAATTCACTTGATATCTTTTCAACAAACCCTTCACTTAAAACTTGTCCATATTTTCCTGGTGCAAAATGTAGTTCTTTTTCACCTTCTGAGGTAGCAACTTTATACATTAACCTTTCACCTAATTTTTCTGCTTGTTCTGGAGTTTTAAGCATATTTATCATTAAATGAAAAATTTCATGAGTTGCAATCCCCATTGATGAAACTATTTTTTCTTCAATGGTTGCTCCCTTTGTCTTTTCAGGATTAATTATTAACTTACCGGTTTCTGAATTTGCTTGTATATCACTTAAATTCTTATCTAACGAAAATACAATGTTATCAGCATTCAACAAGCCAAAAACTTTTTGCATTTTTTCAACTGGCAAATCATCTTTATACTCTTCTGAAATTTTATTAATTACAGGATTTAAAAACTGTATCATCATCTTTTTATAAAACTCTATATCACTTAATTGTTGATTATTCTTTCTTTCCTCTTTAATGTGTATAATTTGTTGCATATTGTCTCTATTCACTTGTTGTATATAATGTTCATACTGCTTATTTTGACTATAAAAATCCAATGCTTCTTTACTAGATAGTAAAGACATAAATTCAATATCCGATAATAAATGGTTTAATTCAGCACTATTAGTTATTAAATTAACTTGAACATCTTTCTTGTTCATCTCGTTTACCATTGAGTTTAGTTCATCTTTTTTCTTTTGATATTGTCTTGCCAATTCTTTTCTAGCATCTAACAATCTATATTGATGCTGAATTATTTCTTCATATAGTTCATCAATTTCTTCTACTTTTTCTTGGATTTCATCAGGCTTCATATTGACACGAATACTTGTTTTAATATAGTTTTCTTTTTGTTCATTGCTAATTAAGTTTGGAAATATTTTATTAATATCTTCAATTTTGCTATTTATATATTTAATAAGTTCATCAGTAGTCATATAGCTAACTCCTCTACTATGTTATATAAATATATTATCATAAAACTTAAAAACATATTAAATAAATTTATTAAACAAAAAAAGATTAATTACTTTTCTTTAATAGTAATTAATCCTTTTTCAACTTCCTCTAATGCTCTACCAAGTCCTTTTTTACTTTGATAATCGCATTCTCTCATTTGATAATGATTATTTTCTAACATTTGTTTACTTCTTTTAGAGGCTACATGAACTAATTTATATTTTGAATCTACAATGTTTAATAATTTATCAATAGAGGGATATAACATATTAATCACGTCCTTACATTAATATCATACTAAACATTCTGTAAATCATGCAATTTATTTACAAAAAATATACGCTCATTTTACAATATTTCTTAAAGATTGTAATATTTCCACCATCGCCCAGGTATCTTGGCGGCAATATTCCGCTAAGGCCTCTTGTTTTAAAGCCAATTCCTCTTTACTCATTTTATTATAGTTAGCATATTCAATAATGGCTTCTGTCCCATTCTTCACAACTAAATCATTATACGATAAATTACTAAATACCGGCAAAGTCTTTTTTATTGAATAAGAACCCGACAATCGACTATCGTAAAAATTAAACAACTTACTTCTTTCTTCACTAAAACCTAAATCCATATACATTTTAGAATTAGTATTTAAAAGCCATAACAAATCAAAACCTCTTTGTTCCAATTTTAATAAATCTTCTTTATATTCCGGAAAAATCTGAGCTAACTCACGAATTCTTCCTTTTTCAAAAGATACATTTTGGGCTAAAAGCGTTCCTTTATTGACATCGACATATTTAAGCAACGTTTTAATTAAATCTTCGCGTTCATCATTACTTGTTTTCGCTAAAAAAACAATATTGTCTTGATACTTATCACAAAGGCCTGGTTCCCGTTCAATATGTAAACTAAATTCAAAAGGCGACTGAATATAAGGCCATTCTCCTTTAAATCTTGGCACAGGACATGGCATTGTCTCAAAATCTAAATGATAAATCGGATATTGAATAACCTTTAAACCAGCTTTAATTTTTTCTTTATCGATATACTGACTTTGATTGACAAGACACTCTCTTTGAATTTCATGCACTCTTTTAGTTATCCACTCATCAGGTATATCCATCATCTTCATATAACCTTGATTAATAAGTTCCAAACCCTTAATTCTTTCGCCATCTTCCTTGACAAATCCAAAACCATTATGCAAATAATCTAAACTTGAATTTTTTTTCGGTATTTCCTTACCACAAACATAATTAAAATACTTACAACAATTTTGTTTCTTATAACTACATTGATTACCTAACAAACAAGCTGAGGCATCCATTTCCTCTAAATATTTTTCTAACTTAATTCTATCTTGATTAACTATTTCTTGATATTCTTTCGTAATTTCATTCATGTCAAAAAATGTAATCAATTCATTTCCGCGCTTATCTGGATTATAAACTGGCTTATCATCGACATAAGTTCCATCAAAAATATAATTGGCATTTAAAACTCCCAAATAATAATTAAATTTTTTTAAATTTTCGGTATTATTACTTTCAATATACTCATGTTCAATAAAATATCTTTGAACAGCTAAATCATAAACATATTGGCCAAGATTATATCTATCGAACAACTTTTGCCGTTCTTTTTCATAACTTTTTAAAGGCATTTCTTCTTCTAATGGATAATCACTAATTTCCCCTTTTAGTTTAAAAATATTATTTCTTTTATGCCAAATCGAATACTTAAGTCCGCCTTTATTACCTACTTTTAAGTCCGTATATTTTTTACTCGTTGTTGCTTTAACTTCAATTATATTAATTCTTTCTTCATCCTCATTATAAATATCCACATAACATAAATATTTTATGCCATTTAAAGAAAAATCAAACTCTTCTTGATTTTTAGTATCTTCAAAATATTTAGATTTTCCCCCAAAGGTTTTTTCGCTAATTTTTCCAGCTTCCAACTCTACTTGTTTATAATAGTCCATCATCGCTTCTAGTTGACGATTTACTTTATCAACTAAAACCGTTTCATCATTTTCTTCACTATTTTCAATTATCGAACCCAAGATTTCAGAAATATTCGCCTTTTTCTCTTCTTCTTTATACTCTAAAAAAGAAACATCGGCATCTAATCTATCTTTTTTTACTTTTTCTAAAGCACAATATCTAGGGCACTTGGTATAATTAATAAATTTAGTTTTACTAATGGCCATTACTCAATAATCCTTGCTAAAACTGCATCACTTGCTTCATCATAAGTTAATTCAAGTGTAAAGTTTTTATAATCTCCTTCATCAATTAAATAACCAGCTGTAATTAAATCATTTGAAGAAACAAATCGACTTTTCTCCCCTTTTAATTCCTCTTTTATACTGTTTGCATATTCTGTTGCACATTTAACTAAAATCAATTTTGTCGTTTCATCATTTGGTTCTTCCGTAACAAAAGCATAACTTGCCTTATTAATAGCCATAAATGAAACTAAACCTAAAACTACTAAAACCACGATTAATTCGGGAATTGTATAACCTTTTTCCATTTTTACACCTTACCTACAATAAACATTATAGCATAAATACTAGTTCTCTACCAAATAAAATTCCAATAAAAAAAGGTATCAATGTAAAATACCTAATTTTTTATTTACAACATGGTTGGTCATAAATTTGGGAATATTCATCTTCTTCAGAATAACTATAACATGGTTGATATGTATGTTTATAAACATGATGATTAACCATTCTAGTATGACATGGTATAATGTGTGGTACTTCATAATTAATTACTCGATGACAACATCTCTCTTGAGGACATTCCATTACTGGAGGACACATCATTACTTGATTAGTTGGACAACATCCTTGAGGCATTACCATTTCCGGCATAGCTGCTGGATATCCTTCCATCATTCCTTCAGGCATAGCCATTTGTTTATAACCATCCATATTATCCATACAACGATTAAATTTCATAAGTCACTTTTCCTTTCTAGTTTAGTTTATGAAATTTTATAATCCTTGTTTATGATAAAAAACTATTCTTCCATTTTTAAATAATTAGCTTCTTTAGGAAGACCAGGCATAGTTAAAATATTACCAAAATAAACGGTTATAAAACCCGCTCCCTTAAATAACTTAATATCCTTAACTTGCATAGTAAAATTTTTAGGATATCCCAATAAATCTTTATTATCGCTTATCGAATACTGCGTTTTAGCAACACATATAGGTAATTGGATATTTCCTAAAAGTTCTAACTGCTTTTCCGCTTCCGGACTAAATAGCACATCCTTCGCTTGATAATAATACTTACAAAACTTGCGAATTTTACTTGCTAAATCATCATTTAAATCATACGCTAATTGATAAACAATATCTGGTTGCTTGGCTAAATTGATAATTTCTTGGGCTACATCTATACTACCTTTACTGCCTTCCAAATAACCAGTACTAACTTGAAAAGCTATTCCTTGATTGTGAACATAATCTCTAATGCACTCGATATCTTTTTCTTTATCACTTTCATGTTTATTCAAAACTACTAATAAATTTTTTGTAAACTTTTTCATATTTTCGATATGGTATTCTAAATTGGCAAGCCCTTGTTCTAAATTACCTTCGCCATTATATTTCAAACTTTGAACTGTCGTATTTAAAATCACAACATCGGGCTTTAACAACGGATTATTTCTAACTACAATATCGTAATACTTAATCGCGCCCATATCGCTTCCAAAGCCGGCTTCAATCAAGGTATAATCAAAATTACTTATGGCATAATTAGCCGCCACAACACTGCTGATCCCATGTAACACATTAGCAAAAGGTCCACCATGCACAATCGCTAAATTATTTTCACTAGTTCGAACAATATTAGGTTTAATCGCCTCTTTTAATAATTTCATCAAAGCTTTAACACAATGTAAATCTTGGGCTTTTATTTCTTCATTTTGGCTATTATATCCCACTACGATATTACCTAACTTTTTCGCCAAATCTTCTTCATCTTGGGCTAAACAAAAACAAGCCATCATCTCCGAAGCCGTAGTTATATTAAAACTAGTTTCTTGGCCATTAATAACTACATGTCTTAAACTTCGGTCATTTAAATCTAAACATCTAGAAAATATATTTTTCTGAATTCCCAACTCATTTCCTTGATAAATATGATTATCCACAATCGCGGCCAGTAAATTATTGGCTGTCGTAATTGCATGAATATCTCCCGTAAAATGTAAATTTATTTCTTCTTCGGGTAAAATCTTTGCTCTACCTCCACCTGTAGCTCCACCTTTCAATCCAAAAACGGGTCCTAACGAAGGCTCTCTTAAAACTACACAACTAGACTTGCCTAAATAATTTAAGGCATCACTAACACTAATGGCTAATGTGGTTTTTCCTTCCCCATACTTTGTCGGTGATGTTGAAGTTACTAACACTAACTTGCCTTTTTTCTTTCCATCTTTTATTTCTCTAACCTTAGCAATTTCCTCACCATAAAACTTAAAATCATCTTTATTAAAACCCTTATCGCTAAGAATACTTGCTATAATATTTGCTTTAATCTCCTCTTTCTAAAATGGCATTTTCATATTTCCACTACTAACCATTTTCATCATTTTATTCATTTCTTCAAATTGTTTTAATAGTCGATTAACTTCTTCGACACTCCGGCCACTACCTTTAGCAATTCTTTGTTTTCTTGTAGCCTTTAATACTTCCGGATGTTTTCTTTCATACGGCGTCATAGATAAAATAATTGCTTCAATATGCGCCATATCTTTGGGATTAATTTCTACATTATTCAATCCCATTTTCCGAGCTTGCGGTAACATTTTTAAAATATTCTCCAAAGGGCCCAGTTTTTTAATTTGTTTCAAGGTATTTAAAAAGTCTTCTAAATTAAAGTCGCCTTTTTTCATTTTCCGAGCCGTAGCTAAGGCTTCTTCTTCGCTCATCATGCCCTCAACTTTATCGGCAATAGCTAAAATATCGCCCATATCTAAAATTCGATTGGCCATTCTTTCTGGATAGAATTCACTTAACCCATCCATTTTTTCACTGTCTCCAACAAATTTTATAGGAATATTAGTTAAATGGCGAACTGATAAAGCAACTCCACCTTTAGTATTGCCATCAAGTTTAGTTAAAATCGTTCCGGTTAATTTTAAACTTTCATTAAAACCGTTAATAACATTAATTGCATCTTGTCCCATCATCGCATCAATTACTAAAATCGTTTCATCAGGTTTAAACTTTTCTTCGACATTTTTTAACTCTTGCATTAACTCTTCATCAATTTGTAGTCTACCCGCCGTATCGATAATTATGTAATCTTTTTTATTTTCTCGTGCATATGCTAAAGCATCTTCAATAATTTCTTCGACACTAGCTTTGTCTTTTGAAAATACATCAATATTTAAACTTTTTCCAATCGTTTTTAACTGTTCAATCGCTGCAGGTCGATAAATATCACATGCTACTAACAAGGGATTCTTCGCATGTTTCTTTCTTAAATAATTTGCTAATTTTCCTGAGGCCGTTGTTTTACCACTACCTTGTAAACCTACTAACATCAAAATAGTTGGATTCTTACTAGTTTCTAACGGAACATAATCTCCCCCTAGTAAACTTACTAACTCATCCTTACACAGTTTAATAAACAATTCATCCGGTTTTAAACTTTTACCTACCTCAGCCCCTAAGGCTTTTTCTTTAATGCTCGCAATAAATTCTTTAACAACTTGATAATTAACATCTGCCTCTAATAAAGCCATTCTTATTTCTCTTAAGGCATCACTTATATTTTCTTCGGTAATTTTCCCCATACCCTTAATATTCTTTATGGCATTAGATAATCTATCACCTATATAATCAAACATGCATATCACCTTTTTCCAACCTATATTATACAAGAAAAAAAGAGAAATTGGAAAACTTCTCTTTAATTATTTACTCTTATTAGACTAATTTATTATATTTCCGAGCTACACATATTAGTCCGATTGCCATTATAATAGATCCACCTACATATATATAAGGTAAAATAGAACCTGTATCTGGATTTTCTACTTCATTTTGACATACTTTCATATAAGTATCTTTATCTACCTCATTGCCATCTTTATCATAATAAGTTTCACCTATTTGTTTACATTCATGTTTAAAGCATTGTTTTAAATATTCCAGCTCGGTTGTTTCTTGACCATTTTTATCAAAATATGTTTCGCCTATTTGCTTACATTCATTTTTAAAACAAACTTTTAAATATTCTAACTCGGATACTTCTTTACCATTATTATCATAGTATTTATTATTCACAATAGTACAACTTTGTTTTTCTAGACATTCTTCTTCATATACAGATTTTTCTACTTGATTACCATCTTTGCCATAGTAAGTTCCATCTGATAAAACAGAACAAACATTTCGCATACATTGTTTTTGATATTCCAATGCACTAACTTCTTGGCCATTTTTACCATAACGGGTTCCATCTGATAATATTTCACAAGTATGAGTCATACATTCTTTTTGATAAGTAAGTTCATTAACTTCTTTACCACTTTTACCATAACGCGTTCCATCTGATAATATTTCACAAACATGAGTTTTACATTCTTTTAAATATTTAAGTTCATTCACAACACTACCATCTGGGCCATAATAAGTAGAACCTACTTTTTCACAAGTATGCTTAACTGGAACACATTCTTTTTCGTAAGCTTCTTTCGTTACTTGATCACCATTCTTAGCAAAATACTCCCCATCAACTATTTGACAAGAATACATTTTACAATCTTTCTTATATTCTTTCTCAGTAACACTTGCTCCTGCTCGATTATAATATTTACCATCTACTTTTTGACAACTATAAGTCTTAGGTACACATTCTTTTTCGTAAGCTTCTTTTGTTACTTGATCACCATTCTTAGCAAAATACTCCCCATCAACTATTTGACATGAGTACATTTTACAATCTTTTTTATATTCTTTCTCGGTAACACTTACTCCTGATTTATTGTAATATTCCCCATCAACTATTTGGCAAGAATACATATTACAATCTTTCTTATATTCTTTCTCAGTAACACTTGCTCCTGCTCGATTATAATATTTACCATCTACTTTTTGACAACTATAAGTCTTAGGTACACATTCATTTTCATATGTTTGTTGATCAACTATATTTCCTTTTGATCCATAATAAACCCCAGCTTCATATGTACAAGTTCTCTTATCATAAAATAATGCTGCCGAAGCATTACACTCTCTCAAAGCATCAGTTTTTTGAAATACCATTGTTCCAATTTTATGTTCACCAACTGCATAATGAGTATTTGATTTAGGTCTAAAAACATATGTAGTGCCATTATTTGATTCTTGAACCCAATCACTATTTATATTAACACTTTTAACAGTAAGATTGGTTAAAGACACCATAGCTGTAACTTGATTTAAATCCAAATTTTCATTCATTATTGTAAAACTTAAATCACAAGTCATTGTTTTAGCATTTTTATCTTCTTGACAAGCCCATTTATAAACAAATTCAGATGCTGCCGAAACATTAGTTGTCAAACATATTATTCCTATAATAATTCCAACCATTATTTTCTTCATAAACTTTCCACCTCATTTTTTTAGGCTCTATTATAACTCCATTTCTAAAATTTTTGCAATCTTTTTTGCACTTTCTTCATCTTTACATGAATTTAATACCTGTTTTATTTCATTTCTTGTCAAATATATCTTTAAAATTTGCTCCATATTTTCTAACTTTTCTTCGACAACTTTAATCATTTTAAATACGGCACTTCGACTAACATTTTTATACTCGGCTATTTCTTGTAGGGAATAATCATCAGCATAATAGAGTTTAAATACTTCTTGTTCTTTATCTGTTAACAAATCTTTATAAATATCAAACAAAGAATTAAAATATACTACATTCTTCAAATTACATCATATCCTTAAATAACCCATAGATATATTCTTCAATATCAAACTCTTGCAAATCAGTCATCTTTTCTCCTAAACCAATAAATTTAACGGGAATATCGACTTCTTCTTTTATCGCTAAAACGATTCCGCCTTTAGCCGTGCCATCGAGTTTAGTTAAAGCAATCCCCGTAATATTGGTAATTTCTTTAAAAGCTTTAGCTTGCATGATGCCATTTTGACCAGTCGCCGCATCAATAACCAACAAAGTTTCATGCGGTGCATTAGGAATAATCTTGCCAATTACTTTGTTAATTTTTTCTAATTCTTTCATTAAATTAACTTTATTTTGTAATCTCCCAGCTGTATCAATTAAAACTATATCTGCTTGATTTTTTAGTGCTTCTTCAAGTCCATCGTAAATTACTCCAGCGGGGTCAATATTATCTTTCCCATAAAATAATGCATTAGTTCTCTCGGCCCAAATTTTTAATTGTTCAACAGCTCCAGCTCGGAATGTATCACCCGCTATCATCATTACTTTTTTGCCCATATTTTGATATTTATAAGCTAACTTGGCAATCGTTGTTGTTTTTCCAACCCCATTAACCCCTACCATTAAAATGACCGTTGGTCCTTCCGTACTCATATTTATTTTAGTTGATAGTGATTCATTGTTAACATAAATTATAAATAACTCATCGATTATAACTTCAATTAAATTTTTTGTATCTTCAATCTTTTCTGATTTAACTCTATCTCTTAAGCGGTCCATAAACTTAAAAACTGTATTAACCCCAATATCTGCCGAGATAAGTAAATCTTCTAACTCTTCAAAATATTCTTCATTAACTTTTGTATATTTAACTCCTAATAAACTTAATTTAGAAACAAATTCCTTTCTCGTCTTCTCTAAGCCTTTATCATAAGTTTCAATAACTTCATCTGAAGCTTTTTCTACACTTTTTTTACCTATCTTCTTTAATTTATCAAATAATTTCATCCTAAAACCCTCATTTCTATTTAGTACAAACAGTATCCTTAACAAAAGCCCGATATTCTTGCGTTGCCCCTACACTATAATGATATACAATAACCTCATCATTATCATTACAATAACCCCGTTTATCCTCAAAACTACCACTATTTTTTAAAGTTAATACTTTTAAAGTTCTAACACATTTTTGATTACTAGCTGCATTCACATTAGTTAAATTTTTGTTAACATCAATTTCTTTGGAAAAAGTCTCACTACATTTTTCTAAATAAATATTCCCCATAACATATTCTAAAGCTGCCTCTTTTAAATTATTGCGCATTTCTTCTTGAGCTTTAACTTTTTGTTTAGCAGTCATTTCTACTACCCTATTACCAGCAACCAAAGTTATTACTGATAAGATAACAATAACAGCCAATAATTCCACTAATGTAAAACCAGCTTTTCTCTTCACCAAAATTCACCTTTTTCTTCTTAACAAGAATAGTATACCATATTCCAGTAGACAAACCAATCTTTTTGCGCTATAATTTAGTCAGAAAAAAACTTTATTTTTTTTATTTTGAAAGGAAATTTTATATGAAGAATGATAATCCAAGTACGTCTATCATGGCCCTAGGTGGCTTAGGCGAAGTGGGTAAAAATATGTATGTTATTACCCATAAAAATGAAATTATAATAATTGATGCTGGGGTAATGTTTCCCACTGATGATTTATTAGGTGTGGATGCTGTTATCCAAGATATTACTTATTTAAAACAAAATGAAGATAAAATAATCGGTTTATTTATTACCCATGGTCACGAAGACCATATTGGTGGTATTCCCTATATTTTACAAAGTTTAAAAATACCTGTTATTTATGCCCCGAAAATCGCTGCGGATTTAATAACTAAAAAATTAGTCGAACATAATATCAATTATCAAGAGATGCAAATAATTAATGGTGAATCAGTAGTTACTAGTAAGTATTTTAAAATTGAATTTGTTAATACTACTCACTCTATTCCCGATTCTTATGCTTTAGCTATTCATACTCCTAATGGGATTATTTTTGAAACTGGCGACTTTAAATTCGATTTAACCCCAATTGGACCTGATGCTAACATTCATAAAATGGCCGAAATTGGTAAAGAAGGCGTTAAATTACTAATGAGTGATAGTACCAATGCTTTATCACCCGGATTCTCGGCAAGTGAAAGTGTAGTTGATGAAGCTTTAGAAAGTATTGTTAGTAAACATCCGGCTCGGATTATTATTGCAACATTCGCATCTAATATTTATCGGATTAAACATATTATTGAAACATGTAAAAAACATAATCGGAAAATAATTGTCTTTGGTCGTAGCATGGAAACAACTATTGAACTTGCTTTAAATAATGGTCTAATTGAAGATAAAACAATCATTATCGATTACAATAAAGCCAAATCTTTAAAGAAAAATGAAATTTGTATTTTATGTACTGGCTCTCAAGGTGAACCTTTAGCGGCTTTATCGCGAATTGCCAATGGCGTTCACAAACAAATAACTTTAATGCCTGATGATTTAGTTGTCTTCTCTTCTAACCCTATTCCTGGTAACGCTGACAGTGTTAATCGCGTTATCAACAAATTATATTTAAAAGGAGTAAAAGTATTTACCAACAGTGAATTTAGTGATATTCATGCTTCTGGTCATGGTAAACAAGAAGAACAAAAATTAATGCTAAAACTTATCAAACCTGAATACTTTATGCCTTGTCATGGCGAATATCGAATGCTTAAACAACATGCCGAATTAGGTGTTATGTGTGGTATTCCTAAAGAAAATTGCTTTATCTGTAAAAACGGTGATGTTTTAACTTTAGATGATACGGGAGTTCATCGTAATGGCGAAGTTCAAGCCGGCGATGTTTATGTCGATGGTTCAAGAATCGGCGACATTGGTAGTGTAGTTATTAAAGACCGTAAGCTAATGAGTAACGATGGCATCCTACTTACGATTCTTAACATCAATCCTTTTACTAAGAAATTATTAATTAAACCAAATGTTACAACTAGAGGATTTGTTATGGTTAATGAAAATAGTGAACTAATTTATCAAATAGAAAGAAAAGTTACTTACATTGTCAACAATGTTTTAGAAAATAATAACTATAACTACACTGATTTAAAAAATCAAATTATCTTAGAATTACATCCATATATTAGTGAACTTACTGGTAGACATCCCATTATTTTACCCGTAATCATGGAAATTAAAGAAAATTAAAAATATCTTGCTCAAAAAGATATTTTTTTATGTGATTTTTATATGCTTTATCCTTATTCAAAAAGTTCTAATATTTTAAAATGAATTACAATGACTTTATCATTATCTTTTAAACTATTGTTATCAACACATAATTTTTTTACATCCTTATATAATTTTATTTTCTCATTAGTAAATTCAATAAACATCTTAAAATTATCATCTTTATCTACTATTAATGCTTGATATTCTTGGGGCATATATATTTTAGGACCATTATGTTCTGGATACCATTTTATTAGTCTAAAGTCTTTTTCACCATTCATGATTTTATCTAAAGAAAAATCACTAAATTGATAAATTAAAGCATTTTCATATTTAGAATGTATTTCATTACAATATCGATTTTCAGAAGAATTATCTACTTTTAAATCTTTCATACCAATAAATACTAAATATTTTTGAATTCTTCTTAAAAATTTGAGTTCTTGTTGACTATAAAATACTTCTTCCTCTTTTGAAATACTAAAAGATTCAGGAGAATTATAAAGACTAGCAACTATTTCTTCAAAAGAATGCTTATGAGTATGTCCGACAACCATTTTCTTAATGATTTTTTTATTTTCATCTTTCCATTGCATGAGATGACAAGCCGTAAAAGGATAATAAAATTCAGTTTGTGCAATCTCTCCTAGAGCATCTGAAAGTTTTGAAAAAACTTCCAATTGATTTTTTTCTTTTTCAGGATTCATAATTGACTTTCCATTATAAAAATAAAAATATTCTTTTACTTGCCTTTCTTCATCCCAAAAAGGAGTTGGCAAATTATTTTTAATAAATTTATCATATCTTTTACAAAATTGCTTATATTCAACTTCATTCATATTTTAATTCTCCTAAAAGTTTTATTACTAAATATTTAGTATTTATATTAATTATTTTATTCTTGAATTTTTTTATCATAAGCCCACTTTATTCTTGCACTAAAGTCAAAAGAAAATTGCTCTAAATATTCGATAACTAAATCTAAATGTTTTTCAAAATTTAAATCTTTATTAATATTCTTTAAATATTTTGCAACCATTTTATTTCTATTAATTCGATTAACATAAAAATACAATAAATTAGTATTAGCTATTTTTTCTTTTCCTGATTTAACAATAGAAAATAGATATTCATGACAAGCTGCCGAACCAGTAAAGCCAATATCAAACATTATAAGTACACACCCAATAAAAATTTTATCAGTTCCATCTGAAGGAAGAGTCTTTTTAGTAAAATCTAATAACTTTTCTATAGATTTAAAATTTATATATTCTTCTGAAAATTCCTGTAAAAATTTATTAATAATCATTTTATTTCTCCTCGTATAATTATATATTCATAAAAAATAACCTTTCTTACATTAAATTGAAATGTTTATTATTATTTTTAGAAAAATTTCATTGCCATATTAAATATAACATAAAAACGATGCTACTGGATACATTTGTAATATATCAGATGCTTTCCCTTTCTATTTATCAAATGATAAAAGAAAGACGGTGATATTTATGACAAAAAGAGAATTTTCTCAATTTATTATAATATTACTCCTATTCTTAGCCATAATTATTTTACTTCTAAAATAGCAAAAGCATCTGATTTCAACTTTTGTTGATTTCAGATGCTATCCTAAATAAGGGATTGCATTTGATTAGCCAAAATCAAATGTATCCTTTTTTATTTTATGCAAGTTTCCTTGACAAATACATAATAACATAAAAACGCACTTTTAACAAGTACGTTTCTATTTCTACTCGAATTTCTCCGAGTTTACTATCAATCTGGTGCACCCAAAGGGAGTCGAACCCCTAACCTTTAGATCCGTAGTCTAACGCTCTATCCAATTGCGCTATGGGTGCATTGAAAAGACAATAATATTATATTATAGCCTTTTTAAAAAATCAATCATTTTTTCTCTTCATCCCCATCTGGATTTTTTTCTAAATACCTCTTCATCGCTGCAATAGCTTTTTCTTCTTCTAATCTAAAATCCATTTGTTCAGAATCATTATCATCATCAATATGGAGAACTGAATCAATACATTTGATATTTAACTTATAATTATTTTTCCAGCACTCAATTTTCAATTCATCATCATCATCTAAAATGACAATTAACTTATTTTTTCTTTCTTTTATTGTTTTCATATTAGTCTTCCCTCTCTATATTATCAAATATTTCATCATCAAAGAAATCTTTTAATTTTATCCCCAGACCATCACATATTCTTATAATCGTTAATAATTTAGGATTACTCGATTCTCCAGCCATTAAACTTTGAAGAGTACTTTGAGTAATACAACAAATAGAAGCTAACTTATTTCCTGTAATATTTTTTTCCTTACATATTTTTAAAATCTTTTGTGATATTGCAATTGATAATTTCATATTGACCACCTTACAATTCCAGTATACCAACTAAACCTTAAAAATTATTAACCTTGCACCGTTAACATTGTATTAAAATGAATATACCTTTACTTTATTCCTGTCAATATTATAAAAAATAGGCATAAAATAATTTGTCGATTTAAGTCGAAACAAACCAAGCTTTCTAAAAATTACAAAAAAAATACTAGCACAATACTAGTATTTAAATTCTTAAAATGGTGACCCGCTCGAGATTCGAACTCGAGACCCTTTGATTAAAAGTCAAATGCTCTACCAACTGAGCTAGCGGATCAATTATAATGGCTGCCTCGGGTGGGCTCGAACCACCGGAATGTCAGAGTCAAAGTCTGATGCCTTACCACTTGGCTACGAGGC
>CANQGB010000025.1 GCA_947600335.1 uncultured Bacilli bacterium
CAAGGAACTTTCATCTATGTCCCGACCTGTTTTTATTTTTGATTTTGACATTTTTTCCTCCTTTTGATTTTTTTTGGTTGGCTGACCAATTTAATTATATATCAAAAGGAGAAAAAAGTGTCCGAATTACTACGCTTCTGCTTTTCGAATCACACACGTAAAACGTGTGGTTTTTTTGTTTGATTTCATCAAACAAAATAAAAAACAGGCAAATGCCTGATTTAACTAAATATTTTAACAGTTCCTGATGGAGTAAGTGTTCCTCCACAGTTAATTGAAGCTGATGTGCCTTCAGTTGCACTAGTACCATTTGAACCATAAGAAACGCCATTAAAGACATAACTACCATTGCTAATCCAAAATTTATAAGTATAAGTTGCTTTACCAGAATCTGGTTGAACTAAAACACTACCAGTGTAGTTATCGCCACCTGATCCAGTACCACTACCTTTGTCAAAATAACCTTTATTATATAAGTAACTTAAAGAAAAGCAAGCTGTACCAGTAGTAATGTCACCATCTAAAATGGCTATTTGATAAGCTTCTTTAGCTCCTTTTACAGCATTATTGCCTTCTATTGCTAAAGCATTTTTCCGCGCTTTAGTCATCGCTTCACCAACGTTATTTGTTGCAACTAAAACTATTACTGCCAAAATAACTATAACTGCTAATAATTCAACTAATGTAAAACCATTTTTGTTTCGCTTCATATTATTTTCAATCCTCCACTACTATAACGATTATACAATAGAAAAAGGAAATTAGCAATTATTAACTACTATACATTTAGATTTTTTTTACATTTTGACCTTTAAAAATATACATTTATTTTAATAGCCATTCTAAAACATTCATTTTTCTGATACCATCATAGTCAACTTCAGGGTCATTATCCATAGTTAAAATATATTTAGGATAATGATTATTTATCGTTTGCAATGCAATTAATTCTCTTTGTAAAGTTTTTTCATCTCTTACCGTATAAGCAACTTGAAAATAAACCGTGCCATTTTGATTTTCAGCAACAAAATCAACTTCTTTTTCTTCATTTTTACCTATATATACTTTATAGCCACGACGGATTAATTCTAAATAAACTATGTTTTCTAATATATGACCTAAATCCATGTTTTTATTACCTAGTAAAGCGTATCTCATCGTAACATCTGTTGCATAATATTTATCACCCGTTTGTAAATATTGTTTACCTTTAATATCATATCTTGACACTTTATTAAATATATAACTTTCAGTTAGTGCTTCTAAGTAAGTTTCAACTGTATGAACTGATATATTTCGGCCATTATAAGTTAAGGTGTCAGCTATTTTTTTTACGGATAAATTAGAACCGATAGTCGAAAACATAAACTCTGTTACACTTTTTAACATACCAGAATCGGATATTTTTTTGCGACTTAATATGTCTTTTACCAAGATAGTATTATATAGACTATCTAAATAACTGGTAACTTGGGAAACATCATCTAAATTTAAAGCATAAGGAAAAGAGCTTTTATTAATATATTGTAAATACAATTTTTCTAAATTGTTTTCTTGATAAAAATTGACATACTCGCGAAAAGACAAAGGTAACATTTTTATTTCAATATAACGACCAGATAATAATGTTGCTAATTCGCCAGACAACAAAAAGGCATTAGAACCTGTGATATAAACATCAACATTTTTGATTATGTATAATCCATCAACGGCTTTTTGAAATTCTTCGATATTTTGAACTTCATCTAAAAAAACATAATAATTATTATTATCAGTTATTTGGCTTTTAACATAATTATATAATTCTCTATAGTTTTTAAAATCATATTCAGGTGATTCTAAATTTAGAGATATTATATGGTCTTCACTAACTTGAGATTGTTTTAAAAAGTCAATAAATAATTCAAATAAGGTTGATTTGCCACATCTTCTAATACCAGTTACGACTTTAATTAAGTCTTTATCTTTCCATGTTTTTAATTTTTCTAAATACTCTTTTCTTTCTAACATATATTTCACCTTAACTACATTATACTCTGTTTTATAAAAAATGCAATGCATTGCAAACTTTTATCATTTTTTCTAAATATTTGCAATGATTTTTTTAATTTTTACTTTAAAACATCCAACACACTACTAATTAAATCAATATTATCCATGGCATCGCTTATTTTATCAGTCATTTTTACATGATATTTTTCTTTCATAGCCGCGGTAAACTTACGATAGTTGTTACTATCTCGATTAAGTTCTTTGAACCAATTAGAGTTTTGTTTTAAAAATCCAGCCATTTTGGTATCTTTAGCTAGATTTTCTTGAATAATTTGTTCCATTATTAATCCTCAAATATTTTATTAATTGGTCGCGGATTTATTACTTCGGTGGCAGCAGTTGCCGCGGTACCTTTACTTGTCAGTTCTTGGACAATTCCTAAAGCTTTTTGGGCAGTATTAATGTGTTCTTGAATGGAATTCATATCGATATTTTTTAACTTATCTGTAAATGATTTTAATGAACCTGTGTTATTAGCAGTGGTTCCCGTCGAACTACTTTTAAAATAATCGCTCCAAGCCTCTTCTTTTTCCCCATAAATATCGTATATTTCATAAAAATTTTGCCATGTCATTTCTTTATTTTTAATATATTTAACTAACTCTGGATGTTTACTTGCAAAGATTTTAAAATCATCTTTTTTTGCCATAAAAAATCACCTATTATAATTTATGCTTCTAGGTGATATTTTTATCTATAATTTAAAATCATCTAACGAAATTTCTTTAATTTCCATATTATCTTCTTTTAAATAGCTTTTAAAAAATTCTTTTTTACTAATGGCATCAACTTTATGTTTCGTAATCATCATTCCGGTACTAGCTGTATCCATAATGGAGATATCACTATTTTTCATTTCTTTTACTAAACTGTCAGATTTAAATAGAACGATATCTTTGGCACTTAAGGCTAGTGCTTTAACGATGTTATAATTAACTGTTTTGACTTTTTTAATTAAAGTACTACCCTTTTTAGCCCGCCCAGTTAAACTTAAATCGCTGATTTTAATTCTTTTGGCCGTATTATGATTAGTAAAGACATCTAAATAATCTTCATGAGTATAACCACAACCACTAACCACGATATCATCTTTTAAATTTATGCCTTTAACTCCACTAGCCCGAACGCCAGTTAGAGGAATTTCTTCTTCGTTAAAGTTGACATAGTAACCATTTTGGCTAACTAGTAAGACATTTTCTTTTTTGACAAAGACATCAATTACTTTATCATCATCTTTTAATTTAATCGCACACATTGGTTTCGAATACCGAGAAACTTCATAATCTTTCATGGCACTTTTCTTAACCATACCATTTTGCGTCACAGTAATTATTTCTTTGCTGTCTCCTTTCATGACTATTGATTTTATTACTTCTTCCTCTTGAGCCATAGGAACAATATTGTTAATGTGTTTACCTAATTCTTTCCATTTTACTTCCGGGATACGATGGACAGGAATATATAAATAATTACCTAAGTTAGTGAAGAATAAGATAACATCTTGCGTTGTAACTTCGAATATTCCCGTGACAAAATCACCCGGTTTTAAAGTCGTTTCATCAGATGATGAGGCATAACTTTTAGAACTAACTCTTTTAATATAGCCTTCATTCGTAACTACAACTACCACATTTTCTTTAGGAATCATATCCATCATGTCTAACTTAATCTCGGTAATTTCATCTTTAATTTTAGTTCTTCGCGGATTAGCAAATTCTTTTTTAATAACTTTTAATTCGGTTTTCATGACATATTTTAAAGCATCTTCATTATTTAAAATTTGGGTCCAAACTTTGATGTTCTTTTCTAACTCTTCCATTTCTTTTTGTAAAGCGACAATATCGGTATTGGTTAAACGATAAAGTTGTAATTCGACGATGGCTTTAGCTTGTTCTGGTGTAAAATCAAATTCCTTGACTAAATTATCAATCGCATCACTTTTATTTTTACTTCCCCGAATAATTCTAATAACTTCATCTAAAATGCTAATAGCTTTAACTAAACCTTCTAAAATATGATAACTAACCTTAGCTTTTTCTAAATCAAATTTAGTTCGTCTCGTGATGACTTCTTTTTGATGGGTAATAAAAGCATCTAAGATATCTAAAATTCCCACTAATTTAGGTCGACGATTGACAATAGCGACCATATTAAAATTATAATTGACTTGTAAATCAGTATTTTTAAATAAATAGTTTAAGATTAATTCGGCATTGGCATTACTTTTTAAGTCGATAACTAACCGAGCCATATTTTCATTATCGGATTCATCGATGATTTCGTTAATGCCTTCAACTTTTTTATCGATTCTAATATCATTTATTTTTTTAATTAATTGCTCTTTAATAACTTCGTAAGGGATAGAATGAACGATAATTTGTTGTTTACTGCCATTTTTGACAATTTCACAATCAGCTTTTAAAATTACTCGTCCTTTACCTTTGGTGTAGGCATCAATTAGGCCCATTTTACCTTCAATGACACCGCCAGTTGGGAAATCAGGTCCGGGTATAATTTCCATGATTGTTTCTAACCGACAGTTAGGTGAATCAATTCTTTTAATCGTAGCATCAATAACTTCCCCTAGATTGTGGGTCGGAATATTGGTCGCATAACCAGCACTGATACCTGTTGAACCGTTAACTAATAAGTTAGGAAAAGCTGCCGGTAAAACTGTGGGTTCTAGTTCCGTATCATCAAAGTTATAAGTCATTTCAACGGTATTTTTATTAATCCCATCAAGCATTGTTTCGGCAAACTTAGACAACCTAGCTTCCGTATAACGCATGGCTGCTGGACCATCACCATCAATAGAACCATTATTACCATGAATATCAACAAATACTTCGCGCATTTTCCATTTTTGACTCATTCTAATCAAAGCATCATAAATAGAAGAATCACCATGAGGGTGAAAATTACCCATAATGTCTCCAACCGCTTTGGCACTTTTCCGATAAGGCTTATCGTGCGTAAAATGCGAAATATACATATCGTATAAAATTCTTCTTTGAACTGGTTTTAGTCCATCACGAACATCGGGTAAAGCCCGCTCTTGAATGATTTCTTTCGAATAACGACCAAAACCCGTTTCCATAATTTCTTCTAAACTATAATCATATATTTTTTCAATTATTTCTTTTGTACTTTGTTTTTTTGGCATTCTATCACCTACTTTTGTTTTTTCTTTTTCCGTTTCAGGGGTTTTTCTAAACTAGATTGATAAAAAACACTATCACAATTTAGATTTATGTCATATTTAATTACTAAAACATAGCCATAGTCTGAAGCATTAATGTTATTAATTTTTTCGTATACATCATCTTCATCGTAAACTACAGATAATATCTTCCACTCACTATGTCCTCTTTTCATTGCATAAATTCTAAAAATTAACATTGCTTCTTTATCCATAAAAACCACCCTAACTATTTTCTAAAATCGTCTTCTAAAGTAAAATCAACGTTTTCATTAATCCATTCTTTTCTAGGCTCTACTTGGTCTCCCATCAGTAGATGGATTCTTTTTTCGGCTAAGGCGGCATCCGTTAAATTTACCCGCCAAAGTCTTCTATTTCCTGGTTCCATTGTCGTTTTATATAACTCATCAGCATCCATTTCCCCAAGACCTTTAAAGCGTTGAATTTTGTAATTGCCTTTTAAAGTTTTTTTCCGTTCTTCTAATTCTTCATCGGTAGCAATATACTCTTTATCTTTATTGCCAATTTCCAAAGAATATAAAGGAGGAGTGGCAATATAAAGCATGCCAGCTTCAATTAAAGGTCGCATAAACCGATAGAAAAAAGTAATCAATAAAATTTGAATATGAGAACCATCGACATCGGCATCGGTCATGATAATAACTTTACCATAGTTACTTTCTTCGGGGTCAAAGTCAGCTCCTAAACCAGCGCCAATCGCATATTCAATTTGTTTTAACTCGGCATTAGCCTCAATATCATGATTGCTTGCTTTTTCACAGTTTAAAACTTTACCACGTAAAGGCAAGATAGCTTGAGTTTCACGATTGCGGAACGTTTTGGCCGAACCTCCGGCACTATCCCCTTCGACTAAAAATAGTTCATTCTTTTTCCAATCTTTACCGGTCGCTTTAGTTAATTTTTCGCTTAAAACACGTTCCTTATTGCTTTTGCCTGTGCCTTTTCTGGCGGCTTCTCTGGCTTTACGGGCAGCTTCACGAGCTACTTTACTTTTTAAGGCTTTATCTAAAATAGCCATGGCTACTTCACGATTTTCTTCTAAAAAGAATTTTAAACTTTCATAGGTAATACTTTCGGTAATACTTCGAGCTTCCGGCGTTCCTAACTTACCTTTGGTTTGACCTTCGAATTGTAATAAATTTTCAGGAATTTTCAAACTAATGACCGCACTTAAACCTTCCCGCACATCACTACCATCTAAATTACCATCCTTGCCTTTAATTAAATTATTGGCTTTGGCATAATCATTAAAAGCTTTAGTAATTCCGGTTTTAAAACCAATTTCATGGCTTCCTCCATCACCAGTTTTAACATTGTTAACAAAACTTAAAATATTTTCATTATAAGAATCATTATATTGCATAGCAATATTGACATCGATACCATTCTTACTACCATTAAAATTAATTACTTTATGCAAAGTATTCTTGCCTTCATTAATATAATCAACAAAACTAATAAGGCCATTTTCATAATGAAATTTACTTGTTTTATTATCTTCTTCATCGACTATTTCAACTGTTAAATTTGGAAGTAAAAAGGCACTTTCTTGCATTCTTTCCGCGATAGTTGTATAAGAAAAACTCGCATTTTTAAACATTTCATAATCGGGTAAAAAGGTAACGGTAGTTCCGGTTTTTTTGGTTTCACCAATCGTTTTTAAAGGACTTTCCACTTTACCACCATCAAAGAACCGAATATTACTTATTTTACCATCAGTATATATCGTAACATCCATTCTTTTAGATAAGGCATTAACGACACTGGCCCCAACACCATGTAAGCCCCCACTTACTTTATAACCCGAACTTTCAAATTTACCACCAGCATGTAAAACTGTGTAAATAACTTCGGGAGTAGATTTTCCTGATGCATGCATCCCAATGGGAACTCCTCGACCATTATCACTTATAGTAATACTTAAATCTTTATTTAAAGTTATCTTAATCGTATCACCATAACCATTAATAATCTCATCAATAGAATTATCTACAATTTCCCAAACCAAATGATGTAAACCGCGCTTATCAGTAGAACCAATATACATACCTGGTCTTTTGCGAACGGCTTCTAAACCTTCTAAGATTTTAATTGATGATGCATCGTACTTTGTCATTCTATTCACCTTTATCAAGTATAACATAAAAAAAAACAACAAGCAAAGCAAGTTGTCAATTAAATGTCCTATCTGGCTATCGAACTATCCATTTCAAGACCATAATTTAAATTTCTTTCAATCTCGGCAATTTCATCATAAGTAAGGTAACCTTTTTGTAATTGTTCTGGATTTAAGAAATCTTTAATATCATATTTTGTAATGTCTTTTTTTGTAAGTAAACTATATTGTTCATTATATTCTATGTTGGCAGATGTAACTCCTTTTAATTGATAAACTTCTTTGATATTATTTTCTTGTTTTAAGACATCGCTTACTAAAGCTTCATACTTAAGTGCAATAAAAGGATTGGTAATACTAGAATCATAATAAACTTCATGGCCATTTGCATCATCAAAAATATTATTTAAGAAAACAGATTTGGAGGTATCAATAATATAATTTTCATTACTAAAGTTAACTAATTCTAAGTTATCAATTTGGTAAAGCTCTTCTTTTCTTTGGCCACATACATCGTAAACACAAGCATTAAGTTTTTGCTCAATATCTTTTATATCATAGTATGAAAGGGTATTAACATTAGCATACTCTTCTGGTAAAGCTAAATCATTAAAGTTAATCATGCCATAGTAACTTTTTAAATTACTATCAGGTAAAATATTGGTCCCATTTAATGCAATTCCATTGGTTAACGTATAATAAACCATTTTACCATGAGTATCATCTTTTAAATAATCAAAATTATCGATAAAATCATATTTAGAGTTAGTAATAAATTTAAAAAAATAAGAAGTTCGCATTTCATTACCATATCTGACAGGTTCGCTGGGATTGACATCTAAAAAATTAACGAAATTAAATTTAACATAGTCATTTTCAAAATACATTAATAATTTTAAATCTTCTTTAGAATAAATCTTTTGCATTTTAGCAATATCTAAATTATCTGCCACATTAACAATTGTTGATGAAGCAAGCACTGAGCTGGTACTTTCACTAGTCTTATCATTACCACAGGCCGTTAAATTAACGGAAGCGGCTAAACCCATTAAAGCTAACTTGGAACTTATTTTAGCTTTATTTAAAGTATTTTTTAAATTTTCTAATTTGTTTTTTTCCATTATAATCACTCCATTATTATCTTGAATAACTTAAATTTTCATTCAATGTATTTTCTAAATTAACGATGTCTTGATAGGTTAAGGCTTCTTTATTAACCAACTCAGAAGGTAAAACATTATCAATTGCTTCAATATTAAAGTTAGCTTTATGAAATCCACAAGATGGATCAAGTGATACAACATCTGAAGCATAAGCATATTTTAAATCAAGCGGTTCTTCACTTTCGTAAGTTTTTTCAATAAATGATATGTAATTGTAACCTAAATCTAACTTTACCCCATTTATCGGATTAGTGATGCCATAACAATAGTCATATAATTCTAGTGTATCAACATCCCAGACATAATTTGGTTCGATAACTCGGACTCGATTAGAGATATCGCAAATATATGTTTGATTTGAAGCTTTCACTACTATCAGATTCTCTTTGGAATATAACTTGTTTTCATCGGGATTAAAATTTAACACTTGATTAATTTTGGCTTCTAGTTCAAGCAATTCTTCTTTAGAATAAACATATTTATCGGTTTTTAAAAAAGCATTTTTATCAACAATAGCATAATTTATATCAGCATCAGGTACAAAACGATAATCGGTATTATTAAAATATACTTGCGGAATAGAAGAATAACTAATATATTCATTGATATTTTCCCGATAACTTTCATATATTTTTACAGGAAAAATTTGACTAGGATCTGATACACCTCGGTAAAAGTTATTGTTAACCTTAATTTTATTTTGGTAATCTAAATCGACATTGACAGTATAGACAAAACGGTAACAAGGTTCACCAGTATGTTGATCATTGATTAACATTAAATCTAATTCATCTTTGGTATATTCTTCTTTACTAACATTTGACATTAAAGTTTCATATTTACTTAAATCATTGTTTATAGATTCTAAATCTTTGTTGGCTTGTAAAAGCTCATCATTTTCTTGTTTTAATTCATTTATTTTATTAACTAATTGCATATTATCATTCATTAATTTATTACTGGCACATAAAATAGTCGCTGTGCCAACTAAGCATAAACCTTTCTTAATTTTCTTTAATTTATATCGCATAAAAAATCCCCCTTTTTTAAACATTAGAGGGTATTCTAGCATATTTTAGGCTAACTGTCAAATTTAACTAAGAAAACCCATATGAGTTAATATACTTATATGGGTTTAAAAGCATTTTTGATTATATAAGTTTAAAATTTCTATTGATTAATCATTAACGGCAGTAGCTTTTACTGCTAATTGAGCTTCAAATTTTTTATAATTTATGCTAGTATCTGCACTATTAGAAATCCATAATCTTAATGTATAAGTTTGACTTGCTTTCGCATTTAACGTAATACCTGCTGTTCCTCCATCTAGAATATAAGACTTAGATAAAGTTTTTCCTCCATAACTCAAACCAGCTGTATCAGTATTTTGAGTTAGGGAACTAACTAAACTAGCTGTAGTATTTGTTGTGGTTCCTTTTACTAAATTGTATTTGACTAGATTATCAGCTATTTGTCCTGCAGTTTTTTTATTTTCGGGAGCAGCTGTAGCATTATTACTTGCTCCGGAATCGGCGGCGACAGTTAATACATTTAACAATAACTTATAGCTTGCCTTAATTGTACATGCATTAGTGATAGTAAATGTATAGGGAGTTGTTTTCAAGCCATTCGTATCACTCATTGGATAGGCCTTATTTAAACTAATACTATTACTTCCACTCCCATTTGTAAATGTTATATTGAAACACCCTGTTTGAAATGAATTTTCGGCTGTTTGAGTATTAGTTAGTTTCCATAAGGCATAACTACTGCCTAAAAACATACAACAAACTAACATTATTGTTACTCCCGCTAAAGCTATTCGATATTTTAAACTTAATTTATCCATATTATCACCATATTATTTTCTATTCTATTTATTATTATAATCGATAAATTGCAATTTGAAAAGTTTTTTATTCATTTTGTAGCAATTGAATTGCATCTTTTAGTGTTTTAGCCGCGATTATTTTTAGATCAAGATTATTTTCTTCTTTAACTTTTAAGGCTTCTTCATAGTTTTCTTGAGGACAAATAAAGATATCAGCTTTCTTTTTAGCGGCCCCTAAAAGTTTATATTTAACCCCACCGATTTCACCTACAGTTCCATCTTGGGCAATTGTTCCCGTGCCGACAATTTTTCTGCCCTTAGTAATATCTTCTTCTACTAAAGCATTATATATTGCTAAGGCAGTCATTAAGCCTCCACTTGAACCAGATTCACTTTCTTTAGTTTTAATTTCCATTTGGGGATTCATTTCATACTCATAATCATTTATGACGGAAACACCCATTTTAGTTTGCCCATCTATTTCATATAATTTGGCTTCACAGTTGATTTCTTTTTCATTTCTTAGTGCTTTAACTTTAACCGTATCATTGGCTTGATATTTTTTAAGAACTTCGGCAATATCTTCTAAACTACTAACCAGAGTTCCTTCGACTTCTAAGATTTTATCACCCACTGCTAAATTAGTATGGGCTTCCTCAGCCAGATAGATAATTTCTAAATTAATTTTTTTAATATCAACCGGCTTACCTGCTAAAGAATAAGCACTAAAAATAGCATTGTCTAAACCGTTTTCTAACAAAACTTTATCTACTTTAATAGTTTCATCGACACTAACTCCTTCATAAGTAATGTCTTTACTGCTAACTAAATCCCAATTAGGAATTAAAAAAGATAACAAAACAAAAGGAATATTACCTTTCATCATCGATACATAACTCATTCCCAAAGTACCAGAACTCTCTTGCTTTTCTTCCATAACTATGCGATTATCTAAGTCAATTACTCCACCAGGGCGATAAATTACAAATGGTAGTTGATATAAAAAGAAAAAACAGATAAACACAATTGCTAATAAAAATTTATAGTTTTCTTTAATGTATTTTTTAAATTTTTCATATAATTTATTAATCATTTATTTATTCACCTAACTAATTATATCAAATGAAAGTGATAATATGAAAAACAAATTACAAAATTATTTATTTTTGTTCCTAACTTTACTATTTTTACTGCTTATTTTTAAATATAATATCGTTTTTAAAAATTGTATTATTGAAGGTAGTAGTTTATTTTTTTATCAAGTTTTTCCCACTCTTTTTCCGATGTTCATTATTAACGACTTATTGTTTAATTATAACTTTGGCTATTATCTTAACAAACTCTTACATACAATGTTTGCTAAAATCTTTAAAATGAATTCGAGTGCCACTTATATTTTGATTTTAAGTCTTTTTTCGGGAACACCAACTAATGCTTATGTAACAGCAAATTTTATTGAAAATAAATTAATTACCGCGAAAGAAGCTGGCATTATTTTAACCTATGCTTTTTTTATTAATCCGTTGTTTTTATATAATATGTTACAAAATATTTTTCATAATTCATCGTTATCTATTAAAATTATTTTTATCTGTTATGTAACTAATTTAGTTATTGCTTTTGTAGTAAAAAAATACCCTTATTCGCAAAATCAACCAATTACTTTTAAGAAACCGCTTAGTTTTTCAAATTGCTTAAGTTTAAGTCTTAATAAAAGTTTAAAAACGCTCCTAAATATTTTAGGAACGATTATTTTTTATTTAATTTTGAGTGCTGGTTTAAATATTTTTATCAAAAATAATTTACTTAATTGTCTTTTTAATGGTTTTCTTGAGGTCACGGGTGGGTTAAATAAGTTAGCTTTATTAAATATCAATTTTAAATTAAAACAAATTTTAGCCATCATTTTTATTACTTTTGGTGGTTTTTCTATTCATACCCAAATTAAAGGAATAATTATCGATTATAAAGTACCTTATCTTCCTTTATTTCTAGCCCGAGTATTTCAAGCAATTTTAGCTACAAGTATTTTCTTGATAACTACCTAGATTAGTTTTGCGCGGAAATTGACTTAGATTAACGCCTGATGTACGACCGACATAAGAAAATTCTAAATCATCAATAATATTAGGCGAACCTTGAACGGCTACGATAGGTACAGAAAAACGGACAACAAAATATTCATTATTTGGGGCTTCTAAGAAACTATATTTAACACAATTTAAATTAACGGTGGTTGTATCATTATCACTTTCTAAATACCATTTTTCTTCATTACTACTATTTTTATAATTAACATAATTACCCCCACTATCTTTAGCAAAAGTTAAAGTAGCAGTCGAATTATCTAAAAATCGAAAAGTTAAAGTTAAACTATTACTGTTTCCACTATCAGAAATACCAGCTAAACCTTTTTCTAAAAAATCAGTTTGAACCCGATTTAAAATAATGGCTCTTTTTTGGGCATTATCTCGCGTATAATTTCGAGTATTATCCATATGTCTAACATCAACAAACAATCTAAACAAAAATAAAATTATTATTGATATTAAACCCATGCTAACAATAAGTTCTACTAAAGTTACACCTTTTTTATTCATCATAGATCACCTAAACTGATAGTTGCATAATAATATTTGCATTTATCGCCTTCACAATAAGAACCATTGTCATTTTCCGAAAACTCTACGATTAAACGATAACCACTTTTACCTTGACCTCCAATGGTTTTTAAATAGCCAGCCATTTCACTACGAACTTGATTTAAAACCTCACAAGGTCCGGTACTCGAATTACAATTCTGAACAAAACTTAAATCATTATAAGTTAAATATATATTGCGAACATGAAAATCACTAAGCATGCTTTCACAAATAGCTTGATTATCATAAAGGCCAGTAAATAAACCACCACTGTTGCAATTAAAGTTTTCCATAACATTAATGCTGCCAGTTAAACTTAAGTTAGCCCCGATTAAATCTAAACGGGTATTTTTAAAAAATCTTTGTAAATAAAATGTACGATACATAAAAGTGGGATCATTATATTTAAGACGAGTATTTTCTTGAATGACTATACCATTAAAAGAAGAAAAAACCATTAAAAGAGAAACGGTTAAAATAGCGGATACAACAATTGTTTCGATAAAAACAAAACCCTTTTTTCTTTTCATGGGACCTTCCTCCTATTATTAATTATAGGAAAAATAAAAACATTTGTAAAGATTTAGTCCTAGGCTTTAGACCATAAAAAAACAAAGAAGCTTCATATAATATTTTAGGTGATAAACATGAACTGTAATCGACCTATGCCCCCTCATCGAAAAGGTGGCGGTTTATTTACGATTTTAGCTATCTTTGCTTTATGTATTTTAATTTTTTATCAAGTAATTATTACGTTAATTTTACCTTTAAGGTTTAATGTCTTTATTTTGTTTTTAGAAGTATTTTTGTTAATTATTTTGCTCTACCGCATAGTATGGCCTTATTAATTCTTCGGTAATATAGATATAGTCTAAAAATTCCCGAATTCTTTTACAATTATTAAATTCGGTATCATTAAAATCAATTTCTTCAGGTAATGAAATAATGATAAAAAACAATTTTTTTTCATCCAGACTTAAATTAACTTTTTCTAAATATTTTTGCAATAATACCTCAAAATTGACATTAAAATATTCTTTTTTGTAAAAATTAATTAAATCCATAATCGGGGTATCAATCCGTGATTTTTCCCAACTGATTAAATAATTATTTTCATTTTTAATAAAATGTTCTAAAGCTAAATTGTTATGAATTAAGCTAACTCTTTTTTTAGTTTGGTCTTTTACTAAATCAAACCAAACCTCTAATTCTTTTTCACTGAAATCGAGACTAGCAAATATTTTAGATATATTTCGAATTAACAAGTAACTAGATGGGGCCATGTATATTTCTTTAATAATGCGATTATATTGGGCTTCATAGTAGTTTTTTAAATGAACAATATTGGCTTTAATATTATCATAAATTTCTTTAAATGAATCTTGAGTTACCGTTTTATAGTAAGTTGTTTTGTTGTGTAAAGAAGAAGCTACCTCAATTAAATCGATGGCTTTTTGTTCTTCAGGCATAATGGTGTCACTTACATATTCAAAGACATTCACGGCATCCCGAGAATCATCAACTAATTTTGGAAAAGCGCCAAAGTTACGACTTAATAAATAGTTATACAAGTCTTTAATATTGGTCTTATCATTTTTTTCTTTAACTACTAAATCCCCACTAGTGGTATTTAAAATAACGGCTTTGCCTAAAATTGTATAGCGATAAGGTTTATAAATATTTTTTAAAACTTCTAATGACCTATTCATCTATTTCCGGAATTATTATCTTATCTCCGATATTAATATTTTCAATATTATTGTATTCTTTTAAAGAATTAATGTCTATTTGATATGTAGTGCATATGGTTTCGACTGTATCACCAGTTTTGACTATATGAATGTGATATGTTGCGTATTCATCATCTTTGTTACTAGCTGAACCAATAATCAATTCTTCACTTTCTTTATCAATGCGAGTATCTTCTTCACTTTTAGTGCTTTCTTTTTCTGCTGTTTTTTCTTCGATAATTTCGGTTGGTTCCTCTTTTTGAGGTTCTTCTAAAACTACTGGTTCCGGTATTTCTTCTTCCGTTTTTTCTTCATTAAAAATTTCATTTACTTCGGTTGCTAAAGCCTCCCTAAACTCTTCTTTTTCTTGTTCTAAAGCCGTAACCGTAAATTCTATATCAATTTTTAAAGTATCATCATTTTCAATTTCATATGTAAAGTCATTTATTTCAAAATCAACTGATTCTTTGACAATATTATCGGTAATAGAAACACTAAAAGGTAATTTATAATCAAATTTTTCTTTGTTAATACTTAGTTCATGACTTTTATATTCTCCCGTTATAATAAAGTTTCCTTCTAGTTCATCTTCTTGAATATTTAATTCGTGTTCTAATGATATGCTACAAATTTCAGCAATTTTACTACCAAATTTAATCTCTTTTTCGTATGGAACAATACTTTTCATTATATCCCTCTTTCCTTTTTAAATAATATGCAACAATAAAAAAAATAGACTAAGATTAGCCTATTAAGAATCTTGGGCGGACGCCACTTTCGGTAGCAGCTCCAACGGCACTGGCTAGGCCAGAAGAAGTCGAATTGGCAAATTCAAGACTACTTGCTACCGCTTTTAACCAATAGTAGTAGCTATTTCCAGCTAAATCTTGATGAGCTAACTCTGGTCTTAATTGAAATATAGCATATTGTTTATTGTCTATTCCCACATCATAACCACTACTGCTCCATATTGTCGTTCCATAAACATTGACCTCACTCATTAAATCTAGTTTTCTTTTAACAGGAGTCCATTCAGATGAAGCTCCAGTATCTGTTCCATGCATGTTTGAATTTTCAGCAGTCATTATGTTTGATAATCTAGTTCCATATTCAATTACATGACTTACATTATTTTTCGTAAAATCTGGCTCGATATATGTACTTAATACTTTTGGTAAAATAGTTTTATACATATCGCTTCCAACATAGCCACCAACTGTTGTATTAGTAGAATTCATTTTTGATCCTTGTAACTGATAAGCTGGGATTATCGTCGCATGATGTTTGGTTAAAGTAATTCCATCTCCCAAATTTAAATAATTATCTAGATCGGCTATTAACCAGACTATTTTTTTATTACTTGTATCAGTTTTAGTACTTACTATGTAGTCTCCAACATATATGTCCGCGAATGTTCCATTGCTTATTTGGATATATAAATCGCCACTTTGCCATAAAGATGTTATATCTTTTCCACGATAGGTATTTCTTCTTAAGGCTACTCCTGATTTGATATATTCATCATATTGGTCTTTAGTCATTGATGAGGTAAATGTTAAGGTACATTTACTATTTGATTCAATATAATCTAAGTTCAACCTCCAAGCATTGTAATCCCATAAGCCTGTTGTCTTACTACTTGTACAACTTACTTTGACATCATAATATTTGCCATCTTTGCCTACTGGACTTGTCGGCATATCGGTTTGCTTTGTTCCATCCACCATAATAGCTAACTTGACATCATACCCAAAGTCCGGGACCTCTCCTTTGATTACATTGTAATCTTTCTTTGTTTCATATAAGGCATAACTCTTATTTAACAATATACCCCC
>CANQGB010000026.1 GCA_947600335.1 uncultured Bacilli bacterium
CATTGTTGCTATGCCTAGAGCGAGGAGAGTCTTCTTATATTTATTGTTTTTCTTGAATTTTTTCAATTCCATATTTTCTCTCTCCTTCTATTTTTCTACCTTTATTATAATTTGAATTACTTTTAATTACAATATCCTTATGGTATTTTATTTACATTTATAGTATAGCATAAAAGAAAAAAGAAATTTGTCAAATAAATAAGAGAGTACTGAAATATTATGTTTTCAATACTCTCTTTTATTTATGGACATAATGATAATAATTAAACTCTTGTAAGGAACTAGCTATTTCATCTAACAAAGTAAAATCTTCATCTTCTCTATCGGATATTGCCTCATCGATTAAAAACAGAACACCGTTAATATCTTTGCAACTTTTATAATCTATCTTATAAAAATCTAATATTTCCTTTTGGTATCTAGTCAAATATAATTTATCATTTATTTTAACTAATTCATTTTTCTTAATTGTTTCATTTAAAATCTTTTCAATTTCTTTATTCAATTTTAAAATCCTCGTTAATAAATTCTTGGTTATCTAAAAGTAGTTCATGAATTTCTTCTTCTTTGGTATCTAAGTAAACTTCTTCTATTCGATCTACGCGACATTTTTCAGCCTTTATGATAGCTTCTACTTTATTAACAGCTTCATCTAAAATATCATTGATGACTACATAGTTATATTTGGAAACTTCATTAACTTCTTGATAGGCTCTTTTAAATCTTTCAATTATTTTTTCAGGACTGTCTGTTCCCCGAAGTTTTAATCTTTTAACTAATTCTTTTAAAGATGGCGGCATGATAAATATAAAAATAGCTTCGGGAATTAATTTTTTGATATTATTAGCTCCTTCTATTTCAATTTCTAATATAACATCGATTCCTGCATTAATTTTAGCACTAATAAATTCTTTAGGTGTTCCATAGTAATTGCCAGCATAATTAGTATATTCTAAAAAATAGTTTTCTTTAATCTTAGTTTCAAACTCTTCTTTCGCTACAAAATTATAAGTAACTCCCGGAATATCATTGGCCCGGATAGGTCGAGAAGTTGTGGAAATTGACAACCAACGATTTTTACTATCATTAGCTAATAAGCGATTTATAATGGTACCTTTGCCTGCCCCACTGGGAGCTGAAATAACGATAACTGAACCTTTTTGGCTTTCTTTAATCATAATTAATCCTCACTTTTTATTAGTATAACACAAGTTGCATGAAATACAAGTTAATGGTAAAATTAAGCTATACTAGAGAGGGTTTTACCTATGAATACAGTTCAATTTTTAATTAGTTTAAAAGATACAAGGGAAAATATTAATTTTGGTTCATCTGATTTAGAAACTTTAATTGATAATTTTAAACCAAAAGTATTTGATGATTATTTTAAAGATTACCCGATTAAAGGAAAACATTTTTTAAAAACTTTAGAAGAAGATATTAGAAAAGCTAGTCCTCAAGAAATTAAGATATTAGCAACTTTTATGCAAGATAAATTTGTTTCTAGATATGATAATGGCCAAGAAAAACCGCTTTTAAAAGTTTTAAATAAAGAATTAAAAGAATATATTATCAGAAACTATGACCAATTTAATATTTTACATTACGCTAAATTTTTAATCTCGGCCGAAAAAGAAAACTTAGAAAAAGATTTAAATAGTAAAATTAATTTAAGTTTTTCAAATGAAAAAAATAATGTCATAGCTAGTGCTCAACCTTTTGATAAAAGTCATCTTGTAGATTTTAATAAATTTCCTAGTCCCTTAAGTCATCCAACTAAGCAACTTTTTGAGATGTTTATGTCTTTATATCACGAACAATATCATTTACTAGTTTATGAACTGGCTAATAATCCAAATTGTTATAAAATCGATATTTTAAAATACAGTATTTTTAATCAAATAAGACAAACGGCTAATAATAATGAAGCAACCAATAAATTATACGACTTTTATTATTTAGATTTAAAAGAAGAAATGAATGCTAATTTATATGGGATTAAAAGAGCTAAACAAGAATTATTAAAAATTAATCCAGATTTTCGAGTTTATAGTGCTAAACCAAATTTGGAAAAGAATTTTTATAAAGCAGCAACCTTAAATAATACGGATGGTTATTCAACTAGAAGTCAAGAAGATGAGTTTGAAGCTATCTTGGATAATGTTTTTTTAAAAGATAAAAATTCCAATACCGAAGTATACGAAATTATTAAAAAGATTTACAATGAAGATGGAACGCGTAAAGATTTTTATACTTTAAAAAGCGATTTTAAAAAGGCTTTACATGATGATAAAGAAAAACAAAGTTTAGATATATGTAATTTTTATTACTATGCAATCTATCGCTATTTGAAAAAGATGGATTTAACTACTTTTCAAACTTTTATAGCTAATTTAACCGAGGAAGAAATTGAATTAGTAGAACAAAGTCTCATGAATAATATAACCCGTTTAAATAATGATTTAATTAATCTTAATAATGCGCATTTATACTATTTAACTAGTAATGTCAAAAAATATTTAACAAAGAAAATAATTCAAAAAGAATTAAATCAAATTAATGAAAGGCAAAATACTCTTATTTATACTAATCAAAGAGAAAGGGAAAACACGCATGGCAAAAATTAGTTTTAAAGACCAATATCAATTAATTACGGAAGATAATTCAACTATTAAGGAAAAACTAGAATATTTACAATATTTTTTAACTACTTTACCGGCAAATGCTTTAAAAGAAAGAGAAGAAATTCAACAAATTATTAATGATTTACAAAATAAAAGTTCTAGCGATTAATCTTTAGAACTTTTTTCAATGTCAAATTCTTCTAAAAAACTATGGTATTCTTGATTTTTTTTATAACCTAAAACACAATTTAAATTAATATTGTCTAAGGCTTTATATATATTATAATCAACATCGGGGTTATTTTTTCGTAACTTATTGATTAATTCTTTCATTTCTCCTCTTTTACTTAAATTTAAATTGTTATCAGCAAGTTCCGTAAATTTACAAGCACAGTTTAAAAAAGTTAATTGATTATAATTTTTCCATGCCTTGATATCGGCTTCTTTTACTAAATATAAGGGCCTTATTAAATCAATGCCGGCAAAGTTATCACTGTGAAGTTTCGGAAGCATGGTTTTAATTTCTGCTCCATAAAATAAAGACAATAAAGTAGTTTCAATTACATCATCAAAATGATGCCCTAAAGCAATTTTATTACAACCTAATTCTTGAGCTTTATTATATAAGTGACCGCGGCGCATCCGAGCACACATGTAACAAGGACTTTTGGCTTGCATGACATCAACGGCTGCGAAAATATCGGTTTCAAAAACTTTAATAGGAATGTTTAATACTTGGGCATTTTCTAAAATAAGTTGCATGTTTTCGGGTTTGTAGCCGGGATTCATTACCACAAATTCCATCTCAAAATTAATCTTGCCATGTCTTTTGATTTCTTGCATACATTTAGCCAGTAAAAAAGAATCTTTTCCCCCACTTATACACACCATAATTTTATCGTTTTCGGTAATTAATTGATAATCTTTGACGGCTTTAATAAATTTACTCCATATACCTTTGCGATAAGTTTTGATAATACTTCTTTCGATTTCTTTATATCTTTCTGTCATTTTAAACACCATTTTATTTATATCATAAATTTTCTAATTCGCAAATATTAACTATTCATCATAGCGGAACGCTTTTTTTGAAAACTATTATTAACATTAAAAATTAAATCTCTATCCACTAATACCATTGGATATTCTTTAAACCATGCTGGTAATTCTTGTTCGTTATTACAATTAGCTTCTTGATAACTATTCAGTAATAAACAATTATCACCGTTGACACCACCAACTAAAGTATCGCTTAGTAGATAACCGTATTTTTCTAACTCTTGACGAAAGTTAGTTAAAACATATTCAGGAACATCTTTAGCACTTCTTTGTAAATATGGTTGAACTTCTAATCCCGCTAAAACATAGCCCTTTTTATTTCGAATATAATCTTCTTCTAAATTTTTTAAAATTAAATATAAATCAGGACATATTATTTTTTCATAAGACCATTTTAAGTTTACTAACTTGATAACATAGTCCCCTAGACGATAAGGTGAAGCTGTTGAGCCAATTTGTAATGGTTCTACAATATGACTTTGACTTAAAGATAAATACTTATCAACATATTCTTCTAATTTTTGACCTAAATCGTATTTATAAATATTTTCTAAAGTGGGATCAAAATTATTATTTCGTTGAAAAAGTGAAATAGTTTTAAAAAATTTATTTAAAATATCTTGCGATAGCCATTGAGAATAATTTTTAAAGATTTGGAATTGATAGTCACTTGAAGATAAGAATAAGTTATTAGCATCATTTTTAAATTCAGCAATAGTTAAATCATTAGTTTCTTTTTCTAATAACTTAGAAGCCAGTTTATTTTTAGGATAATTTGTTAAAATAATTTTTTTAATTTTGAGAAAATACTGTTTTTTTAAAGGCGAACATAAGACATTAACAGCTACCGTACATAAGTCTTCCATTTTTATCGACGGTTCTGTTGATAAGTACATAGTAAAATCTTTGTAAATTTCTTCTATTTTTAAAGGGTCATTTTTAAGGATATAGTTGATAAAAAGAAAACGAAGAGTACCACTTTCTTTAAAAGCAAAATAAGTAATTAAATCGCGATTTTGAGAAATATCTTGCATTAAGAAACGGAATATAATTTCTAAAGTATTAGGATTTTGTTCGGCAATAATATCGGTTAAATAATTAATAAGGAAAAATTGTCCCCAAGAGGTGGTAAATAAAATATCGGATATTTGTTTTAAACTTAAATGTTTATAAGCTATATAGTTTGTTAATAAATCTTGATTGTCTTCTTTAAATTCTTCTAAATCGTATATAATATCAAAGCAAAATTCGGGACATTGTTTTTTGAGATTAGGAAGAAAATCGGAAATGATTTCTAGGCGTTTTTCATGATTGCGAATTTGTAAAACTAAATCATTTCGTAAATAAGAATTTAATTTTAAAACAAAATCATAGTTACCTGCTTGTAAATTAGATATAGCATCAAAATTCATAATGCAACCCTACCCCCCTTAACGTTCCTATATAATACCAAAAAATTAGCAAATTAGAAAGTATAAATTATTATATGATATCCACAATAAAAATGAGTGATTAAAATATGACAAATAATTTACGAAAATATAATGCCAAAAGAGATTTTGAAAAAACTAAAGAGCCTAAAGGACAAAAAGAAACTTCTTCAAAAAAATTACGTTTTGTAGTTCAACATCATTTAGCGCGCAAAGACCATTTTGATTTTCGGTTAGAATGGAATGGCACTTTAAAAAGTTGGGCGGTTCCAAAAGGGCCATCATATAATCCCCAAGACAAAAGATTAGCCATTATGGTAGAAGACCATCCGTTATCATATCGCAATTTTGAAGGAACTATTCCTAAAGGTGAATATGGTGGTGGTACTGTAATGATTTGGGATGAAGGAACATGGGAACCAGAAACTAAAATTCCGAAAAACTTTAATACTAAAAATATTAAATTTACATTAAAAGGAAAAAGGCTGAAAGGAAAATGGACCTTAATTAATTTTAAAGAAGATAATTGGCTACTCATTAAAGAACAAGATGATTTTTATGAATATAAAGATATTAGTAAATTAAATAAGAGTATTAAAACTAATCGAACCATGGAACAAATTGCTAATCATACACCTGCTAAAAACTCTAAAACAAATAAAAATAAAGCAATAGTGGAAGACATTATTATATCTAATCCCGACAAAAAGATTTTTACGAATCCAACCGTAACTAAAATAGACATTGCTATGTATTATCACCAAGTAGCATTTCGCATGATGCCCTTAATTGAACATCGGATTATTAGTACTATACGCGCTCCTGAAGGTATTAAAGGTGAAACTTTTTTTAAGAAACATTTAGAAAATCAAAATGAAGGGGTAGGAAAAATAAAAATTAGAAATAATTCAGCTAAAAAAGAAGATTACTACTATTTAGAAAATAGTAAAGGTTTGATTAGCGAGGTCCAAATGAATAGTTATGAATTTCATATTTGGGGTAGTGTTATTGATAATTTAGAAAAGCCAGATGTGATGGTTTTTGATTTAGACCCCGATGAAAAGTTATCTTTAAAAAAAGTGCGAGAAGGAGTAAAAGATTTAAAAAGTATTTTAGATGAATTAAAATTAAAAGCCTTTTTAAAAACTAGTGGTGGTAAAGGTTATCATATTGTTGTTCCCCTAAAAAATAAAATAAGTTGGGCAAAATTTAGGAAAATAGCCAAAAATATTGCTTTATTGATGGAACAAAAATGGCCAGATAAATATACTAGTAATATGCGATTTAAAAATCGAAAAGGTAAAATATTTATCGATTGGGTTAGAAATACTAAAGGAGCCACTAGTGTTGCTCCCTATTCTATTCGGTTAAGAAAAAATTGTCCTGTTTCGATGCCTATTAAATGGAGTGAGTTAGATAAAGTTAAGCCAAATGAAATAATGATAAAAGAAGCTTTAAAAAGATTAAAGCGTAAAGACCCTTGGGAAGGATTTTTTGACTAGTTTCAAAGTTCTTCTTTTTTTATGTGAAAAAGTTTTTATTATAATTTTTTTACTATGTTTTTGATATTTCCACTTATTATTTTCAAATCATCTATCGTTTCAAAGCCTAATCTTTTATACCAACTATATGGAAAGCCATTCTCATCTTCATAAGTATGCGCTTCTAAGGTTGTAACATCATATTTATCTATTGCGTATTGAAATAATGTTTTGAAGAGCATTTTGGCTATACCCATCTTTTGATAATCTTGGCTAACAAAAACCTCACCATCTTCTAAATGCATTCCATCCCACCAAGGTTTTAAAACTGTCATTATAATGCCTATGGGTTTATTGTTATCATAAGCAACAAACATTAAATCGGGATTTTGATTATAAAAATATTCAAATAATTGAACGACGGTGGTTTTTGTCCATTTTTCTTCTAATATTGATTTACTATAATAATCAGCATATTGCTCGGCTAAAATTTGTAAATCTTTTTTATCTTTTAAATGTTGAACTGTTATATTATTCATTAGTATCTTCTTTCTATTTATGGGTTCTTAATTTTTCAGTAGAAAAACCAAAAGCTGGACTAGAGTAAGTTAAAGAAAATTGTTTAAGTGCCTGTTCTTCATCATCAAATTCTATTTCTTCTTTTATCCTACTTCTTATAATATGCTCTTTAAATTTTTCTGGATTATATTCATTAATATTAAAATAATCTTCTTGTCTGTATAAACTAAAGAAAAGGTCAGTTAAGTCTAAATCAACAATTGTATTTATGCCCATATTTAAGGCTGCTTCACCCATTCTTTTAACACAATCAGCAAAGTGATATCCTCCGATTACTAACTGGTCTATATCTCCTAGTTGACTAATTAATAACTGTTCATTAGGATATTTAGGAATAAAATCTTTTTTTATTTTTCCATTGTCATCAATGACACTATTTTCCGAAAATAAAATGTCCGTATAAATAATCTTGTCCTCCTCTTGGGGAATAATTCCAAATATATTTTTGTCAGGATATAAAGCATAGACTACTTGATAGCCATTATCTCGATACCTTTTTTGAAAACATTCATTTAAGATAGGTAATGGCCTCTTTACATTCCATTCATCATATAACTTGTCATTACTAAATATAAACATGCTAGTATACTCTTTTATGAGATAAAGATATAAGAATACTTTTTTCATTTTATCACCTTCTAAATTTTTAATAATTATCATATTTTTTTGGAAATATTGATTTCTTGTTTTTCGGTAATTAATCTTGAATCTAAAATCAACTCATTATGTTTTGATAGATAAGTATTATCTGATTTATCTAGTAATTGAATAGGAGTAATTAATTTAGTTGCTCCATTATAGGAATTTATGACTTTATTGTTTATTACTGCTAAGGTATAATCATTCTTTTTTTCAATATCTTCTATTAATGTAGCACCATCTTTATTCAAAGCACCTATAATTGATTTATAAGTAATCATATATTCAATACCTAAGTTGGAATCACAAAAAGATGTAATATCATCCCTTTTACTTAATGTAGCAAAAGTTATAAAGCTTTTTCTTTTTTGATTAGCATACTTACTCCAAGATACAACTATATAATCTCCAGTTGCTAATTCATTATCCCAAATTTTTTCAGCAATAAATAATAATTTTTCAATTTCAGTTTTGCTAAAATGTTGATTTTTTAATATTTCATTTATATATACTATTTCATCTTCAGTTAAATAATTAAAGTAATAATTTAAACAAGTTTTACAAAATTCTAAGGCTTGTTTTTGGCGTAAATTTTCAATTTTCATATTAATAACCACCATCAATTGTTATGATTTCACTATTGATATAACTTGAATCCTCACTTGCTAAAAAGTATATTGTCTTGGCAATTTCTTTTGGATTTGCAAATCTTTCTAAATATATTTTTGAAGCTTCATCATCGATATAATCTTGTGGTAAATCCTTATTCATATCAGTATCAGCCCAACCAATGGCAATAGCATTTACTCTTATATTTGGCTTAAATTGATAGGCTAAATCTCTAGTAAGACTTTGCAAGCCAACTTTTGAAATATTATAATCTAAACATTCTGGTGAGACAACTTTTGTTCCATTAGTTGATGATACATTAATTATTGCACTACCTTTTTTCATATATTTTGCTACTTCTCTTGAGACGATAAACGCACCTAAGACATTAATTTCTATAACTCTTTTACATTCTTCTAGTTTAATATCAGCAAAATCTCTATCAAATACTACTCCAGCATTATTAACTAAACAATCAATTCTTCCAAATTCTTTTATTACAGTTTGAACCATACTTTTTACTTCTTGTTCATTGGAAACATCAGCCTTAATTATCAAAGCTTTGATGCCAAAATTTTTTTCCACATATTCCTTCAATTTATATGCATCTTCTTTATTATTGAACATTCTAAAATTTGGATTTGCTTCTTCTTCACTATTGATATAATCGATTACAACATTATAACCTTTACTTGCAAATTCTATAATTGTAGCTTTACCATTTCCTCTTGAACTACCTGTTACTAAAACCACTTTATTTTCCATATTATCTATCCTCTCAATTGTTTAATTAAATTTTTTTAATCCCTATAATCATCATAACATATTCATTATTGTATTTGCTATTTAATTTGGCCACAATATTTTTATTATTTCTGCTTACTTAAATTATTTTTCTCTTTCTATAATTTTCTTTATAAATTATTAATATTAAACCAGACTATCAATATTTATAAAAGTACTATTATCAATATGTTCTCTCATTTCATGACCATTTATATGATATTTTGGTTTAGTATATTTATAAATATAAAATTTATTTATATCATAATTTGATTGTACCATTTTATTAAACAAAGAATATTTAATAAAATTATTTTTAAAGTCTTTTAATAATTCAGTAATATTATTATATTCGTGTATACCACTATAATAACAATTATCATCATTAAACATAGGTTCAAACCAATAAACTTTGTCATTATTGTAAAAAACTAATATAGAATGACTAGGACAACCTTTATCATCTTCGTAAAAAATATAATATGTCTCTATTTTAAAATTAGTCATTAAACTAAACCAATAACGAGATAATTCTGTCCAGTCCCAACAATTTCCTAAATGATTTTCCAATAGTTCCCAAGGAGCTTGTAAGCTATACATATCAGCATCATTTACTCCATAATGTTTATTTCCCATTTGATCAATCCAACCATATTGAAACTTTTGCAAATATACAAAAAATTTATCTATAGTTGTTAAACCTATCTTTTTAAAATAATCTTTATCATTTCTCGGATTAAATTGTTTTACTAATTTAGCTGGATAAATTTCATATAATCTAAACGTATCAACTTCTAGTTCAAAAGGTTTAAAATCTTTTAATATTTGTTCTTTAATTGATAATATTTTATTATAATCTTTATCTATATGAATAGTGATATGAAAATTAAAATTTTCTGGATTATACCTTTCACTCGGTAAAATTTGATATAATTGCTCTTGCAATGATTTTAATTTTTCATTATATTCAATGTCAAAATATAAGACATAGCTATTTTCTTTACCATGCATTATTTCAACATTTTTAACATTTATTTTTAATTTAGAAAATTCGATTTGGGATAAAGCGTTTATTACCTTTTCTTTATCTTTAATATCCCATGCAAATAAAGTAAAATGATATGGAAGAGTATCAACCATTTCACGATTATTAACATTTTTGCCAAATGGAACTTTACATAATTTTTCATTTAATTTTTCCACATAAAAATTTATCTTTTCTAAATTATTATCCAATGTAGAAATTAATGTTATTCTATTATGCATATTTTTCCCTACTTTCACATGTGTTTTATATATTTGAAGTACCTTTTTTTCTAAGATTTATCATTAAAAAAGTTTTTTCAGTATAATTAAAATTTTTTTTGTTAAATTCTTTTATTGCTAAAACTTTGTTGTCTTGAATTACAAAAGTCCGAACAGCCTTCCTTATTGGTTTAACCATAATTGCCACCTCGATACAATTTTATCATATTTTAGATATTTATAAAAAAGTATAATTATCATTACATCTTTACAAAAGAAAAAAGTCCATAATATCGAAGTATTACGAACTTTTACTTATCTTTTGTACAAAATTGTACGTAAATTTTACTATGGGGCAATAAGAATATGAGTTTTGCACCCAAGTAGTAAAAGTATTTAGTAATACTTGATATATTAACTATAGAAGATAAGAGTATAAATTATAATATTATTGAAACATTTCATCTATTTGCGACCACTCATCATCTTTAATGTCAAATGACTCACTTTCTATATATACTTCAATTTGCATTTCATCATACTTTCTATCAACATGAGATTTAATTGAATCATCAATATTAACATTATATAAAATATAGTCATGATCAATTTGTTTAATATCTAAGTCTAAAGGAGAACTATCAAAAATCCTTTTAAGTCTATTAATTATTTCTTGATTAACATCATCCCTTATATCATCATAATACTCATCTACATACAAATCTTTTAAATCTTCAATTGTTCCTCCATCTGGCATTTCTATATTATAATTTAATGCTTCTATGTCAGAAGATACTATTTCCTGTATGTCATCATTTATACTATCTAAAACATAGTTTTCAATAGCATTTATAAAGCTATCTTTAATTATTTCAATTTCTTTATCATTCAGCTTTTTTTCTAACGATTTCATCCATTTATATAATGAAATTAGATTATCATAAGAAAAAACTTTTAATATATCTTCTAAATTGTTAAAAATCATATCTTCTAAATCATAAAATTTTACATAACCTTTTTCTATTAGTTTAACTACTAAATCATCTTTCCCATAATGATAATCTGTACATAAATCTTTAAAGGCATCTCGTACAAATTGTATGATTTTTAAATCTTTAATTTCTAAATTCATTAATAATTCAAAGTAACGATATGATGCACTTTTATCTATAGAATTTAATTCACTAATGCTATTATTAAAAATTAATTCACATATTTGTTTTTTATTTTGTTTAAATTTCGTCAGTTGCTCAATATATTCAGCGTTACTAATGATTGTAATTTGTTCATTTGTATTGCTAGATAATTTTTTATTCAAGAAATCATTTACTGATGGATTTATAACTGAAATATATCTTTTTCTCTTATCAATTATAATTTTAATTAACGAATTATTTAATCTATTAATTACTTCATCAAAAATATTTAATGTCGTATTATTAGTAATTGATAAAATTCTTTTGTTAAATGCTTTTTCTAATATATCTATTCTAATCTTATCATTAGTAAGAGAATAAAGTGTATTCATAAGTATTCTATCATATTCTTCTAAACGGTTTCTAAATTCATCTTCCCAGACACTGTCTGGATTATTTAATTTAGATAAAATATAATCAACATATTCATTAGATGAAACATCAATATAATTTTTTTGCTTTGTTACATATTCTATAATTCTTGGATTATAATTTTTATGTTTAACGATTAAATGGTAGTTTTTATTTTTCTTAATATCTACTAAAAAGTCGTTAGATAAATCATTGAAATAAAGATGATTATATAATATTTGAGCTTTTTCCAAAAAAGACATTTTATCTAAATCTATAAGATAATTATCCTTTTCATAAGTTTCAAATAAATTTGCAAAATCAATAGAAGAAGAATAAGCTTCGTTAATTATAGTAATTCTACTATTCAGTATTATTTTTTTATTTGGATTTTTTTCTATAAATGTTAATAATGATTTCAATTCATTTGGCTGTTTTTCACTTAATTTTAAATAATGTTGTCCTAAAAAATCATCCAATAATATTATTTCCTTTTTAGCAGGATCACGACTTAAAACATTTTTTATATCTTTTATATTATTGTCCGTAACATAACGTACGTTGTAATTATTACTAGCAAAAAATAATAATAGCATTTTAGAGATTGTGCTTTTGCCTACACCTGGTGTACCTGTTATAATTATTATATTTTTTTCTATTAATTTATTTCTACATTCAAAATATGCTTTTGTTGTAACAAACAATTTAGTATATTTTTCTATATCCTTTAGTATTTCATGACAATCAATAAAAATATGTTGATTTTGAATCATTGATAAAACGTTGGTAGAGCATAACCATAACTTATAATTTTTTTCTACTATTTCTTTGTTCTTTTCATCTGATAAAAAATCATCAATATCTGTTTTATCTATTATATGAGACATATCTTTCATATAATTTGAAAATAATGAAAATATTTCTTTTCTTTGTGGAGGAGATAATTCAATACTACAACAAACATAATAATTAGATGGTTTCAGTGTTTCTACTTTTGTTATTTCTGCTTTTAAAGCTGTTTTTAAATTACTATAACTACTTTTAATATAATGTTTAACTTGAACCATGTGTTGAAATTCTTTTTTACTATCACATAAATCAATACCTCCATCACGACCTTTACCAAATCTATGTAATTGTAGTGATAATTTCTTTTCCATTATATCTTTGCAAAGTATTTCAAATTCATAATCATTTAAATTGCTAAGATTGTACATAACTTCACTCCCCGTATATCATTAATGAACCTTTTAATGTTTCAAAAATTGGAGCATTATCTTTATAACTTTTTGGAGATATAGGACTAGGATGATAAATAGGTAATATTTTATAGCCATTAACCTCATATATATTACCAACTACATCGGCAAACTTATTAAATTTAAAATTAAGTAAATTTCTAGTTGGAAATTCTCCTAAAGTAATGATTAATTTAGGATTTAATATTCTTAATTGTTCTAACATTATATCTTTACAATTACTAGAACATGTTTTTAAATTTTTTCTTTCAAGTGGATAACACTTAACTGATTCTAAAAAAGTAGTGTCAAAAATATTTCTGTCAATAATATCAAATAGCTTTTGTAATACAACTCCACTTGGTAAAACCTTGCCATTTATGTCACACCATAATTTATGACTTTTTCTCCAACCATTATTTGCAGGTGCTTCTCCGACTAATACTATTGTCTGATCTTTTCCAAGAAATACTGTTTCCTCATTAGGAAATTTATCAACTAACTTATCACAAGATTTACAAGCATATACTTTTTCATCTACCTGTTTTAATAATGCTTTAATTAATTTTGACTTTAGTATGTGATATCTAGTCTTTGTATCATCAGTTAATATTTTTTGTCTATCTATAATTTGATAATCTTTATAATCAATTTCATGATTAAATTGACTTGAAGTTAAATCTACAATTCTATTTTCTATCAAATTGAAATAATGACTAATTCCATCCACATGAATTTTACAAATATTTCCACCAAAATAATCATTAATTATTAAAGATGTTATTGCACACATACCAAAATTTTTATTTTTATCATTCCATTCGTTTTGAACTTTAGGATAGCATAAATCTTTTGAATAACATTCTAACAAAACTTTTTGTATATTTTCAATATTCACAATAACACCTCATTTCATTAAAATTTAACTATAAATATTATATCAAATAAACTTTATCGTGTCCTGACCTTCAAGTTATTTTTTCTAATTTCTAGTTTCCATTTATATTCTTCTAATTCTTTTAAATAATCTCTTTTAAAATAGTTTTCATATAACCATTTAACTCCTTCTTCTTTAACACATATAATTCCATCTCTTTC
>CANQGB010000027.1 GCA_947600335.1 uncultured Bacilli bacterium
TATGCCTTATATGAAACAAAGAAAGATTACAATGTAATCAAAGGAGAGGTACCAGATTTTGGGTATGATGTCAAGTTGGCCATCATGGTGGATGGAAAAAAGCAAACAGATATGCCAACCAGTCCATTAGCAAGTAATGGAAGTTATTACAAGGTTGGTGTAAGTTGTACAAGTAGTAAGACCAAAGGTTTATGGGATTATAATGCTTGGAGGTTGAACTTAGATTACATAGAATCGAATAGTAAATGTACCTTAACGTTTACCTCTGGTATGAGTAAAACCGATTATGATAAATACATTCAATCTGGGATAATGTTAAGAAGAAACACCTATCGGGGAAAAGATATAACGGGATATTATAAGTCGACTGAAAAAATTAATGGTCGAGACTTATATACGCAAATCAGTAATGGAACATTTGATGATATCTATGTTGGCGATTATTTTACAGGAACAAGCGGAACTGTTTGGATAATAGCGGATTTAGATAATTATTTAGGAACAGGTTGGAAAAATGGTGATGATGCTTTTAACGCAACGGGATTAAATACGCACCATGCGACAATAATACCATCTAAAAGTTTAGGAACATATCGAATGATTGCAAGTGCTCCAATGAGTGAGGGATATATGGGAAGTGAAATGTATAAAACCACTTTAAATACAATTTTCACAAATAAAATATCACCAGATTTTGGAACCCACATAATTGAATATCGAAACTTAGTATCAAATAAAATAGATGGAACATTGATAAATGCCACTGGTGATAGTACAGGAGCATCTAGTAACTGGTCTTGGGAAAGTCGAAAACTAGATTTGATGAGTGAAATTAGTGTGTATGGAACAACTGTTGTGTCATCGAGTTTTTATGATATTGGAATAGATAATCGCCAATATGCGATATTTCAACTACGACCTGATTTAATAAATCGGGATTTGGATGGAAATAGATATTCTTATTGGTTAAAAGCAGTAACTAGTTCAAATCAATTTGCTTATGTTAGCCCTGATGGTATTGCTGATGGTAGAGGAACGGGTACTGGAACTAGTGGAGTTAGACCGAGATTTTTAATAAACTAGTGTTTTTTAAATCACTAGTTTTTTTGATGCTAAAATAAAAAGAGCTTTAGCTCTCTTAAACATATTTATTCAATACATCCATAAATTCATCTTGCAATTCTTTTAAATATTCTTCAGTAGTAGCTTCAAACCTAACAGTTAAGTTTGGTCCAGTATTGCTTGCTCTTACTAAAGCCCATCCTTGGTCAAAATTAACTCTAATACCATCGATATCATTAAAAGTGTAATTCTTTGATTTGACATATTCTTTAACTTGGTCAACAATTTTAAATTTTTCTTCGTTAGTAGTTTTAATTTTAATTTCAGGAGTAGAGTAGTAATTTGTGATGCCCTCTAAAAGTTCACTGACAGTTTTATCACATTGGGATAATATTTCTAAAATTCTTAAACCAGCATAAATGCCACTACCTAAAGCATAATCTCGGTCATTAAAGAAAATGTGTCCCGAAAATTCGCCACCAAATTCTAAGTTTAGTTCTTTGGTTTTAGCTTCCGTATAACTTGTTCCCGTTCGATAACAATAAGGTGTACCTTGGAGTTTAATAATTTCATCTTCTAAAGCTTTAGTACATTTAACATCGTAAAGAATAGTTTTATTATTTATTTTCGGCAATAAATCGCGAACCATGATAATCATAAATTTATCGGCGGGAATGTAATCGCCTTTTTCGGAAATAATACCAATTCGATCGCCATCACCATCATAAGCAATGCCAATGTCAGCTTTTTCTTCTATTACCTTATTTCTTAACATTTGCATATTTTCAATTACGGCTGGGTCAGGATGGTGGTTCGGAAAAGTTCCATCGTTTTCATCACAAATATATGTTATATCTAAATTATGAAATAAACTATGAATTTCTTTGGCAATGCATGTTGTTGCCCCATTACCTAAATCAATTACGGCCTTAACTTTTTTAGGCCCCATCGCAATATTTTTTTGCATATATGCTAAATACTCTTGCTTAATATCTTTAACGGTTACTTTACCTAAACCATTCAAAAACTTCCCATTTAAAACATAGTCTCGAAAATCATAAATCATTTGGCCCCGGGCATTAGCTAATTTATCAAATGAAAACTTAAACCCATTATCATCTTTTGGATTATGACTAGCTGTTACCATAATGCCATAAGTATTATTCAAATGTCTTGTTAAATAATGCATCGGAGTTGTAATTAGGCCATAGTTTAAAACATTACAACCACTGTCGGTAATCCCGCGAATTAAGTTAGCGCTTAAATTCTTACTTGAAAGACGATTATCTCGACCAACAACACAACACTTACAATCTAACTTTTCTTGCAAATAACTGCCATATCCTAAACCTATTAAATAAGCCGTTTCATCATTAATCTCATTAGGGTAGGTGCCACGAATATCATATTCTTTAAAAATGGTTTTATTAATACACATTATGTTACCTCTTTCTAATATAATTTTAGCATAAATATTTTTTAGTATTCAATAAATATTTTTATTTTTTTTGAATGGCTGCTAATTGACAATTAGAACATTTATAGACTATAATGCTATTATACGAGGATGTGACAATATGGATGGTTATCTAAATAAAGTTGAAATGAAAAGAGCTAAAATAATGCATGAAGTTAAAGATGCTATGAGAACTCTAGATCGGGATGTTGAAAAAGCTAAAAATGATGAATTAATTGTAGAAACGGTGGATATAGATAAAAAATTAGAAAATATGTATCTGGATTCTTTAACTAATAGTATTAATAAAGAACCTGTAAAAGTTAGTAGTGCTCGAAATACATCAAGACAAGTCAAAAATGCTTTACATACTGCGGCTTATATCAGTTTAGCTACAGCGATAGTTGTTTTAGCTAAAGATAATATTAAATTAGAAAATAAAATAAATGAAATTGATAATAATAATCGCTTTTTTCAAGAACAATCTTTGGATAATGAAAATATAGAAGTTTCTCAAGATAATGATTTAACTAGTGTAGATTCTCAAAATTTAAATGAAATATACAACATTGGGGGAAAATTTATCTTAAACGATGATGCTAAAATTTATACTAATTATGAATTTGCTGGTAATCCGGAATCTTTAGAAGCCAAAATGGATGAAAATAGTCCTTATTTTGAGGCAGATGTAGCAAGAACTATCACGGGTATAGGCTATGAAATGCCCGATGGAACTTTTAAATATGCTAGTGAAAGAGAAACAGAATTAGCCTTAGAACAAGCTGGTGGCGAAGCCGTTTCTGTTGGTGGCTTTATTGCGGAAGGTAAAAAGGATATGATAAGATTTCAAATGCCGGATGGAACTTTTAAATATGCGGGTACTATCGATGAAGAATTAGAAATTTTAAATCAAGGTGGCGAAGCTGTACCAAATGATTATATTGCTGAAGATGGTTACTACAACATTAATGAAATAATTGATAATGAAGAATATAAAATGGGTGGTAGATAATGGATATTTATACTTTAGATGGTAGAGATTACCAAATAATTGATATCATAAATTTAGATAATGATAAATATGTATTCTTTGGGGCACTTGATAATCCTAAAGGCATATGCATCCGAAAACTTGTCGAACAAGATGGCCAAAAATATTATGTTGGACTAGAAAACAAAGAAGAATGTGATAAAGCCTATAAAGAGTTTTCTAAAAAATATAAGGATTTAGTATTGCTTGACAATTAAGTTAAGAATATTTATACTAAGTAAAAAACAAAGAACAAGAAGAGTATTTATTTAATTTTAAAAAGAGAATTCGTGGTTGGTGGAAACGAATTAAAATTATTTAAAGAAAATCACTTGGGAGTTGAATATCAGAAAATTAGTAAGATATTTCGCTTGATTAGCGTTAACAATTAAAGAGCATAAATTAAGGTGGTACCACGAAGTAATCTCGTCCTTTGGGTTCACCTTTTTTAATTGGTTTAAAGGAGGAATAACAGATGAAAAATTTTAAAGAATTAGATAAAAGAGCAGTGCATGAGGTAGAAAAAGATATCTTAAAAGAATGGAAAGAGAAAGATATCTTAAATTTAACTATTGAAAATCGCAAGAATGCGAAAAACTGGGTCTTTTATGATGGCCCAGCTACGGCGAATGGCATGCCAGGTTTACATCATATGGTCGCGAAGTTTTTAAAAGATACTTTTTGTAAATATCAAACGATGCAAGGCAATCGCGTATTAAGAAAAGTAGGATGGGATACGCATGGTTTACCAGTAGAAGTGGCTGTGGAGAAAAAATTAGGTTTTACCGGTAAAAGTGATATTGAAAAATATGGTATTAAAGAATTTAACAAACTTTGTAAGGAAACAGTTTGGGATAATGAAGCCGCTTTTCGCCGTCTTACAGATGAAATGGGGCAATTTATTGACTTAGATAATCGTTATATTACTTATGATAATGATTACATTGAAACTGAATGGTGGATTTTAAAAAAGTTCTTTGATGAAGGTTTATTCTATGAAGGCGTTAAGATTATGCCTTGGTGTCCAAGATGTGGTACAGGACTAGCTAGTCATGAGGTTGCTCAAGGTTATAAAGAAATTGATGCTAATACTGTTATTGTGCCTTTTAAATTAAAAAAGGAAGATGCTTACTTTTTAGTTTGGACAACTACGCCATGGACTTTGATTTCCAATGTGGCTTTATGTGTTAATCCTAATAGTGATTATGTTAAAGTTGAATCTAAAGGTTATAAATTTATTTTAGCCGAAGCGTTAGTTAACCAAGTTTTAGGGGATGATTACCAAGTTTTAGCTACTTTTAAAGGTAAAGATTTGGAATATACAGAATATGAGCAATTAATTCCCAGTTTAGATATACCAGGCAAAGCTTTTTATGTTACAGTTGATGATTATGTAACCATGTCTGATGGTACGGGCATTGTCCATATTGCTCCCGCTTTTGGCGAAGATGATGCAAAAGTTGGCAAAAAATATCAATTACCTTATGTTAATCCTGTTTTAGAAGATGCCACTTATGGTGAGGGTTTATGGAAAGGAATGAATATTTTTGAAGCCGACTTAGAGGTTATCAAATGGTTAAAAGAAAACGATAAGTTATTTAAAAAACAAAAAATTAAGCATGATTATCCGCATTGTTGGCGTTGTGATTCGCCTTTAGTTTATTACTCTCGCCCTAGTTATTATTTAGAGGTTACGAAGTTAAAAGATAAAATTATTGCTGAAAATCAAAAAGTTAATTGGTATCCGGCTTTTGTGGGTGAAAAAAGATTTGGTAATTGGCTTTTAAATATGAATGATTGGGCTATTAGTCGAAATAGATATTGGGGAACACCGCTTCCTTTATGGCGTTGTAGTTGTGGCGAAATGCTTATGATTGGTTCTAGAAAAGAATTGCAAGAAAAAGCTATTGAAGATATTGATATTGCTTCTTTAGATTTACATCGACCTTTTGTGGATGATATTCATCTTAAATGTCCTAAATGTGGGCAAGTGATGAATCGCGTTCCTGAAGTTATTGATTGTTGGTTTGATTCTGGGGCGATGCCTTTTAGTCAATATCATTATCCGTTTGAAAATGAAGAATTGTTTAAATCCCAATATCCGGCTGATTTTATTGCCGAAGGTATTGACCAAACTAGAGGTTGGTTCTATTCTTTATTAGTTATTGGTACCTTTGTAATGGGTAAGAGTCCTTATAAAAATGTGTTAGTTAATGAATTATTGCTCGATAAATATGGTCATAAAATGCATAAGAGTAAAGGTAATGCTGTCGAACCATTTACCATTATTGAACAATATGGAGCCGATACTGTTAGATGGTATTTAGCTTATGTATCGCCAACTTGGACTCCTTTAAAATTTGATGAAGATGGTTTAAAAGAAGTTTATTCCAAATTCTTTAATCCGCTTAAAAATACTTATACTTTCTTTCAAATGTATGCCAATACCGATAATATTGATATTGATGACTGTCATATCGCGGTTAATAAAAGAGAAGATATCGATAAATGGTTATTATCGAAATACAATAAATTGTTAAAAGTTTGTACGGAGGCTTATAATCGTTTTGATTTAAATGAAGTTGTTAAAAATATCACGAACTTTGTTTCCGATGATTTATCTAACTGGTATATTCGAAGAAATCGGAATCGTTTCTGGAGTAGTGTTCTTGATGATTCCAAAAAAGCTGTTTATATGACAACCTATGAAGTTTTAGTGGGCTTATGTAAGTTATGTGCTCCAATTATTCCTTTTACAACTGAAGAAATTTATCAAAATTTAACTCATGAAGAATCAGTTCATTTAAGTGATTTCCCTAAATGTGATGAATCTTTAATCAATGCTGAAATTGAAGAAAAAATGGATTTGGTTCGCACATTAATTTCTATTGGGCGTTATGTAAGAGAAGAAGCCAAGATAAAGGTAAGAGAGCCTTTAAGTGAATGCTTGATTGATGGTAAGTATGAAAGTATTCTTGGCAATTTAGTTTCTTTAATTAATGAAGAATTAAATGTTAAAAAAGTTTTATTCGCAACTAATTTAGATGAATACATGAACTTTAATATTAAACCTAATTTCAAAGTAGTAGGTAAGATTCTTGGTTCTAAAATTAAATTATTTCAAGAAAAATTAGAAAATTTAACCGAAGAAGAAATCAATAAACTTAATAATGATGAATCAATCAAAGTTAATTTAGATGGTGAAGAGTTTGAAGTTACGAAAGAAATGGTGGATATTCGCATTAGTTCAAAAGAAGGCTTTAATGTAGGAATGCAAGATAATAAGTTTGTTATCTTAAATACACATTTAACTAAAGAATTAATCTTAGAAGGAATTGCTCGTGAATTAGTTTCTAAAGTCCAAAATATTCGCAAAAATAAAGATTTAAATGTTATTGATAGAATAAATATTATGATAAAAGCTGATGAAGAAGTAGAGGCATCTTTACAAATGTTTGATGAGTATATCAAGAAAGAAACTTTAGCCTTAGATATTAAGCATAGTGATAATCTAAGCGAAAAATATGACTTAAATGGTCATGAAGTATGGCTAGATATTGAGAAAATAAATTAGAACCCAAAGTTAATTTGAGTTCTTTTTTCTGATTAAAATAATTATCTAAAATTATTAAATTTTAAGCCTTAAAAAACAGGTCGATATTTTAGTCTATTTTACTTGAAAAACTCATAAACTCATAGTATATTAAAGGCATAGAAGAGGTGAGAAAAAAAATGTGGATTTTTTGGTTAGCGGCAATTGTCGTTTTGACTATCTTAGAAGTTTCAACTGTCAATTTAGTATCTGTTTGGTTCATTGTTAGTGCTTGTATTTCTTTATTCTTATCATTTATCACGGATAGTTTTTTAATTCAATTTGCCGTTTTTGTGGTTTTAGGAATTATTTTAATGATTACCACTCGCCCAATTTTATGTCGCTTAATAAAACCCAAAGATGAAAAAACCAATCTCGACCGAGTTATTGGCATGGAAGGAATTGTGACTGAAGATATCAAAAGAGGAGTAGTCGGGGAAGTAAAAGTTGATGGCAAGAAATGGAGTGCTATTGCTAGTAAAAGCCTTAAAAAAGATGATTTAGTCATAATTGAAAAAATTGATGGAGTTAAATTAGTAGTTAGAAAGAAGGAAGATTAAATGGAAGTTTTATTAGCTATTTTAATTATTGTTATTATTTTAGTTATTCCCAACATTAAAGTTGTACCGCAAGCAAAAAGTTATGTGGTAGAAAGATTAGGTTCATATTATACAACTTGGAAAAATGGTTTACATGTAAAAATTCCTTTTGTAGATAGAGTTGCCAATGTGGTAACATTAAAGGAAATTGTTAAAGATTTTGCCCCTCAACCTGTTATTACTAAAGATAATGTTACGATGCAAATTGATACGGTAGTTTATTTTCAAATTACCGATGCTAAATTATATACTTATGGAGTAGAGTATCCCATTAGTGCGATTGAAAACTTAACAGCTACAACTTTAAGAAACATTATTGGCGAATTAGAATTAGACCAAACTTTAACTAGTCGGGATATTATTAATTCTAAAATGCGGGCTATCTTGGATGAAGCCACAGACCCTTGGGGAATTAAGGTAAATCGTGTAGAAGTTAAAAATATCTTACCGCCTAGAGATATTCAAGAAGCGATGGAAAAACAAATGCGAGCAGAAAGAGAAAGAAGAGAAAAAATTCTGCAAGCCGAAGGAGAAAAGAAAAGTAGCATTCTAATTGCGGAAGGCGAAAAAGAAAGTGCCATTTTAAGAGCCGAAGCCGATAAAGAAGCCCAAATTAAAAGAGCTGAAGGTGAAGCCGAAGCTTTACTTAAAATTAAAAATGCGGAAGCAGAAGGGATAAAACTATTAAAAGATGCTAAAGCCGACCAAGCCGTGTTAACTTTAAAAAGCTTAGAAACATTGTCTAATATGAGCGATGGTCAAGCAACTAAAATAATTGTACCCAGTGATTTACAATCAATTGCAACGATGGGAACTACTATAAAAGAAATGTTTAATGATAAGAAAACCAAATAAAACGGGTTTTCTTATTTTTTCGCTTGATTTAGCGAAATTAATACCATATAATATAATCAAAAAAAGAATAATATATATGAGGAAATTTTAAATGAAAGAGAGAGTTTTACATAATATCGAACCGTATTATAATGCTGATTCTAAAGTTTTAATTTTAGGGACTTTGCCTAGCAAGGTATCCCGGGAAAAACAATTTTATTATGCCAATTCAACTAATCGCTTTTGGCAAGTATTAGAGGCTGTATTTGAAGAACAAATTACGGATAAAAAAGAATTTTTAAAAGCCAAAAAGATAGCCTTATGGGACGTTATCAAAGCTTGTGATATATCGGAATCTAGTGATAGCAGTATAACTAATGTTGAGGTTAATGATATAAATAAAATATTAGATAATTCGCAAGTTAAAATAATATTTGTGACAGGCAATGTAGCTTATAAGTATTTAAAAAAATATTATAAAAATTTAAAAGTACCCGCTATTAAATTGCCGAGTACAAGTTCGGCTAATGCCAAATTTAAACTAGAAGACTTAAAAGAATTTTATCAAGCTATTAGGACTTGGTGTGAAGAAGATTAATATTTTCTAATCTTTTTTATTTTGGTATAATTATTTCTAGGTGAAGATAATATGTATGTCAAAGTATTACTCGAATTAAAAAATAAAAAAACTGACCAAGCTTATACATATTATGTTAATGATGCTTTAAAAGAAGATATTCAAATTGGGAAAAGAGTTAAAGTACCTTTTAATAAACGAGTATTAGAGGGCTATGTTTTAGAAGTAAATGTTCAAGTACCAAGTACCGATGATTATACTATTTTAGAAATTCAAGAAGTTGTTGATGATGAAATAATATTAACTAAAGAATTATTAGACATTGCTTATTATATTAAAGAAACTACTTTATGTTCATTGTCTAGTGCGATTTCGGTTATGTTACCACGGGCCTTAAAGGCATCCGTCAAAACTAATGTTAATAAAAAATACCAAGATTATTTAAAATTAAATGGTTCTTTAGAATATTGTTTAGATAAATGTAAAAATAATACCCAAAGAGAAATTGTCAGTTTAGTAGGGGAAAATGCCGTTACCTTAAAAAAAGAAGCCGAATTGATAAGTAATTCGGGAGTTCAAACTTTGTTAAAAAATCAAGTTTTAGAAATAGAAAAACAAGAAGAATATCGCTTAACTTCTTCGGAAGTCGTCCAAGAAGAAGATTATGTTTTGTCTCCTGACCAATTAAATGTAGTTGAAACTGTCGAACAAAAACTAAATGAACATCAAAAATATTTACTTTATGGTGTGACTGGTTCGGGGAAAACAGAAGTTTATATGCAGATTATTAAAAAAATAATTAATCAAGATAAATCAGTAATTGTTTTAGTGCCTGAGATTAGTTTGACTCCCCAATTTATTGAAAATTTCAAAAAAAGATTTGCCTCTTTAGTAGCTTGTTTGCATAGTGGGTTATTAGATGGTGAAAAGTACGATGAGTGGCGAAAAATAAATCGGGGGGAAGCTAAAATTGTCATCGGGGCTCGGAGTGCGATATTTGCTCCGTTAAAAAATTTGGGTTTAATAATCATTGACGAAGAACATTCGGAAACCTACAAACAAGAAAATAGTCCTCGATATAATGCCATTGATGTCGCTATCTTTCGGGCTGAAAAATTAAATATTCCTTTAATTTTAGGAAGTGCTACTCCTAGTTTAGAACACATGGCTCGAGCTAGTAAAAATTTATTTACATTGCTAAAACTACCGAATCGAATTAATAACCAAACTTTACCTAATTGTGCGATTGTCGATATGGCTAAAGAAATGAAAAAAGGCAACTATTTATTAAGTGATAGATTAAAAGTTGAAATCGAAAGTGCTGTGTCGCGGGGTGAACAAGTTATTTTGCTCTTAAATCGCCGAGGTTTTGCTACAAACATAACTTGTAGTAATTGTGGTTATACTTATAAGTGCCCAAATTGTGAAATAACTTTAACTTATCATAAAACTAAAAATGTCTTGCGGTGTCATTACTGTGGTTATACTATTTTTAAAAAAGAAAATTGCCCTAATTGTGGGGAAGATTTAAATATGTATGGTAGTGGAACGGAAAAATTAGAAGAAGTTATCAAAAAAGAATACCCTGATTTAAGAGTAATTCGGATGGATGCTGATACGACGAAACATAAAAATGGGCATGCAGAAATTATTGAAAAGTTTAAAAATTATGAATATGATATTTTACTTGGAACCCAAATGATTAGTAAGGGCCTCGATTTTGAACGGGTTAGTTTAGTTGGAATTATCAATGCCGATGCTAGTTTAAATATGCCAGATTTTCGCAGTGGTGAACGAACCTTTAGTTTACTTTTACAAGCTTCAGGTCGGGCTGGGCGAAAAGATACAATTGGCAATGTCGTAATTCAAACCTTTAATCCCGATAGTTTTATTTTAAAATGTGTGGCTGACCAAGATTATGATGCTTTTTACAATTATGAAATGAATATTCGTAAGAAATTAAAATATCCTCCGTATTATTATTTAGTTGGAATAAAAATTCAAAGTCGAGATTATAATGAGGCCAGTCATGAAGCTACAAAAGTCGCAAGTTATTTACGCAAAAACTTAAGTGAAAAAACAATCATCTTAGGGCCAACAATTGCTAATATGTTTAAAGTAAATAATATTTATCATTTTCAAATAATTATTAAATATCGCTTTGATGATAAATTAAAGAAAACTTTACAAGAATTAGATAAAATGTATATAATCAATAATAAAGTAAAATTAGATATTGATATTAATCCAGTGACAGTTTAGGGGGCTAAAACAATGGTAAGTTTACAACAAATTTATGCAACAACTAATCTTTTTTTAAATACTTTAAATGATAATAGTATTCTTTATTATAAAAATATCGTGGATTTATTGAAAGATAGTTTAGAAGAGGCTAAAAATATAGATTTTAATTTAGAAACTACAACTCGGATGACACTCGAAAATAAAATAGCTAACCTGAATGATTTTTATCAAAAAGAACAGATAAATATCAATGTCAATGAACTAATTAGTAATGGAACTATCAATTTTATCTGTTATGAAAATTATTTAGTTGGATGCAATTATTATGATGGTAATCATCGAGTTATTGATGTAAGTAACAATGGGTTATTAATGGAAAATGAGATTTTAGTTCATGAACTATCCCATTATCAAAATCAAACATTTAATGGGCGAGGAGAGGTTAATAATATGTTAACGGAAGCCTTAGCTTATTTTGAAGGTTTAGTGTATTTAGATTATTTAAAAGATATTGGTTATGAGTTAGATGCTTTAGAACTTAAAAAATATTTTATCTTAATGTTACAACAAGAATTAAAAAGATGTTATGGCCTTTTAAAAATGTTATGGTGTTTTAGTAATATGGGAACGATTACGAAAAAAGATTATCAATATTTTTATAATTCTCAGGATAACGAAGAAATAACTACCGATTATTTAGAAAACTTAAAATATTTTTATCAAAGTTATCAAAAGAACTTTCCTGTTTATCGGGATATTTGGCTTATCTTAACTGGTTTGCTGACTCCTTATATGTATAATCAATCTCAGTTAGATGAAAGTTTTAAAAAGACTATTAGACAATTAAATACCGAGATTAATGTTTTAAGCTTGGATGAGGTTTTAAAGAAATTAGGTATTGATGATATTAATGGAAAGGTATTTGATTTAAGTTTTGAATTAGAAAAGTTTATTAGAGAAGTCAAAAACGAGGAAGAAATTTTAAGGAGAAAAAGAAAATGAAAGATTTAAAAGTAATTTTTATGGGAACTCCCGATTTTGCTGTTCCGGTGTTAAAAGAATTAATTGCAAAGACTAATGTCGTTTTAGTAGTGACGCAACCCGATAAAAAAGTGGGCCGAAAGCAAGAGATTAGTATTTCACCGATTAAGAAAGTAGCTTTAGAATTTAATATTCCGCTTTTTCAACCAACCAAAATTAAAGAAGAACCTGATAAAGTTTTGGAGACTTATGCTGATATTATTATTACTTGCGCTTATGGGCAATTTATTCCCAAGTGTATTTTAGATTATCCAAGATTGGGATGTATTAATGTTCATGCTTCATTGCTACCAAAATATCGGGGTGGTGCTCCTATTCACTATGCGTTAATTAATGGCGAAGAAAAGACTGGAATTACCATTATGTATATGGATACGAAAATGGATAATGGCGATATTATTGCCCAAAAAGAAATTGGCATTAGTGCAGATGATAATGTGGCTACTTTACACGATAAGTTAAGTGTTTTAGGTGCTGATTTATTAATTGAAACTTTGCCAAGTATTATTAATGGTGAAAATAAACGAATAAAACAAGCCGAAGAAGATGTTAGTTTTGCTTATAATATTACCAGAGAACAAGAACGAATTGATTTTAATTTATCCGGAAAAAATATTATTAATCAAATACGCGGTATGAATCCTTGGCCTATGGCTAATTGCCTTATTAATGGCTTGGAAGTTAAAATCTTAGAGGCTAGATTTGAAAAGGCAGATGATGCAGAGCCTTCTTTAATTAAAATAATGGATAAAAATAAATTAGGTATTACATGCTTAGATGGTATAATTTATGTAGAAAAAATTAAACCATTTGGTAAAAAAGTAATGAATATTAAAGACTTTTTAAATGGGATTAAAAGAGAGGATTATCTAGGTAAAAAAGTTAATGAAGAAGAATAAAAATCAAGAAAATACGAGAGAAGAAGCCATAAGAAAATTAAGTTATTGGGTAGTCGGTTTTGTAATTTTATTTGGGTTAATTTTCGTTTTGGATAAAATTAATGGGAATGCCAATTTAGAATCAAAAGATTCAACAACTGTAAATTCAGATAAAGGACAAGAAGAGAATAGTTCAATTGTGGAAAGTGGTTTTGAAGAAGGACTAGCCAATCTAAATACTAATTTTATTTATTATTCAGGTCAAATAGCGACTAATGATACAACAGTAAATTTTGAAGGAAAGATGGAGGATAATATTCCTACAGTTTATCTAACTAATAATAATGAGGTAGTTAATTGTATAATTACTGATGGTCAATGTTTAGATATTGAAATGTCTTTTAACTATAATTTAAATTTTTTAGATATTAAATATTTAAAAGACTATTTAATTCAAACTAATGATGTTAATTTACAAGAAGAAGATGAGATTAATTCTTATCAAATAGTGACTGATACATTTGAAATAATCATAAAAGAAAATCAAGGATATTTTAATGATATCATTATAAATGAAGGAGATACAAGTTATACAATTAACTTAAGATATTTAACCCAAAATTAGAGTACATTTGTTAAAACGACAAGATGTTCTTTTTTATTTTGCTATGCTATAAACGTTGAATTAAAAATTTAATTCTCGTAAGAAGAACAAATCGATAATAAGAAACTAAATGCTCGTTGAAAACGGGCAT
>CANQGB010000028.1 GCA_947600335.1 uncultured Bacilli bacterium
GTATATTAAACAATCTGGTGGTCGTGGACAATATGGTCATGTTTGGGTTAGATTTGAACCAAATCCAGGCAAAGGATATGAATTTGTGGATGCAATCGTTGGTGGAGTTGTTCCAAGAGAATATATTCCAGTTACTGATAAAGGTTTACAAGAAGCAATGGCTGGAGGAGTTTTAGCAGGTTATCCAATGGTTGATGTTAAAGCAACTTTATATGATGGTTCATACCATGATGTCGATTCAAGTGAAATGGCATTTAAAATTGCAGCCTCTATGGCTTTAAAAGAAGCAAAGAATAAATGTAAAGTAGTTTTACTTGAGCCAATTATGAAAGTAGCTGTTACAGTACCTGATGAATATATGGGTAATGTAATGGGTGATTTAACAAGTCGTCGAGGACGTCCATTAGGACAAGAATCTCGGGGTAATGCACTTCAAATTATGGCGATGGTACCACTTGCTGAAATGTTTGGATATGCAACTAGTTTGCGTTCAAATACTCAAGGTCGTGGTAACTTCGTAATGGAATTAGACCACTATGAAGAAGTGCCTAAATCAATCGCTGAAGAAATCATAAAGAAAAACAGCGTTAACTAAAAATAATACTTGAAAAACATTCAAGCATTAGATAAAATATAGTAGTAAATTGAAAGGAGAAAATAACAATGGCAAAAGAAAAATTTGACCGTTCTAAAGAACATGTTAATATTGGTACTATTGGCCATGTTGACCATGGTAAAACAACATTAACTGCTGCTATTACTAAATATTTCGGTACTTTCGTTGATTATGCTGATATCGACAAAGCTCCAGAAGAAAGAGAAAGAGGTATTACAATTAATACTGCTCACGTTGAGTATGAAACTGAAAAACGTCATTATGCTCACGTTGACTGTCCAGGCCATGCCGATTATGTTAAAAACATGATTACTGGTGCTGCTCAAATGGATGGTGCTATCTTAGTTGTATCTGCAGCTGATGGACCAATGCCTCAAACTAGAGAACATATTTTATTATCTAGACAAGTTGGGGTTCCTAAAATCGTTGTTTACATGAATAAATGTGACCAAGTTGATGACCCAGAATTACTTGATTTAGTTGAAATGGAAATTAGAGAATTATTAGGAGAATATGATTTCGATTCTAATTGTCCAATTATTCGTGGTAGTGCTTTAAAAGCTCTTGAAGGTGATGAAGCTGCTGCTCAATCTATTCGTGATTTAATGGCTGCAGTTGACTCATATATTGATTCTCCAGTAAGAGATACTGATAAACCATTCTTAATGAGTATCGAAGATGTATTCACTATTTCTGGTCGTGGAACTGTTGTTACTGGTCGTGTAGAACGTGGTACATTAAAACTTAATGATGAAGTTGAAATTGTTGGTCTTAAAGAAACTAAGAAAACAGTTGTTACAGGAATTGAAATGTTTAGAAAATCACTTGACTATGCTCAAGCTGGTGACAATGCTGGTGTATTATTACGTGGTATTGCTCGTGAAGAAGTTGAACGTGGACAAGTTCTTGCTAAACCTGGAAGTGTTACTCCACATCATAAATTCAAAGCTTCTGTTTATGTATTAAGTAAAGAAGAAGGCGGACGTCATACTCCATTCTTCTCAAACTACAGACCTCAATTCTATTTTAGAACTACAGATGTTACTGGTGTTATCGAATTACCTCAAGGTGTTGAAATGGTAATGCCTGGTGATAATGTAGATATGACTGTTGAATTAATTGCTCCAGTTGCTCTTGAAAACGGTACTAAATTCTCTATTCGTGAGGGTGGCCGTACTGTAGGTGCTGGTGTAGTTTCAGAAATTATTGAATAGTTATAATGAAGAGCCTCGAATATGGGGCTTTTTTAATGCTTACATATAAAATCTAGTTATGCTTTGAACTTGACAAAATGGGGTACTAGGGAGTAACTTATTATGTAAGAATTTTTGAAAGGCAATTGTGATAAATAATGAAGAGAAAACAGGTTTATCGGATAAGTATAATCATAATTAGTTTATTTGTCATAATTGCGGCAGTATATGGGCATTATAAATTAACCATAACCGAAAATAATACGCAACCTAGTTTAGAAGAGTTAAATAATTTATATAATGAGTGTTTAAAAAATGAAAATATTGAAACTTTAGAAATATATAATAAAAAGCAAGAAATAGACCAATTAATTCATGATAATAATTATTTGGTTTCTGTTAAATATGAAGATTTAAGTTCGTCTTTTGATTATGAGTATAATGCAAATATAGCTTATTATGGCGCAAGTTTAATCAAATTATTAGATGCTATATATTTGATTAATAAAGCGATTGCAAACGAAATTGATTTAGATACGGAAACCGTTGTTTATACGAAAAATTATAAGCATAGTTATAGTGCCGGGTTAGAAACACGAAAATATGGCGAAGCTATAACTTTAAGAGATTTAATTCGGTATGCAATTTCGGTTAGTGATAATTCGGCGCATTTTATGTTGATGGACTATATTGGTTATAATACTTTACAAGAATATGGAAGAAATTTGGGAGCCAAAGTAGTGTTATATGGTTATGATTTGTTTGGTTATCAAATTGTTGATGATACTAACATTTATTTAAAAGAGGCTTATCGAATAATTACAGAAAATGCCGAATATGGACCTTTCTTAAAAGAAATTATGGATAATAACGATAGAAATTCGTTAAGTTTAGATAATGTTAAAATTTATCATAAATATGGAGCTTATGGCATGAATTATCATGATATAGGTCTTAGTTTAGATGAAGAATATCCTTATGCTATTTCGATTTTTACGTTGCATGAAGATAGAGATTATTTCGAAGTAGTTCAAAGTATTCATCAAAAAATATGGGAATTACATAATATGTTTATAGATACAAAGAAGCAAGTTTGTAGTAATAAAGTTTATAGAGCCAAATAAAAAAAAATAGAAAGCTCTATTTTTTTATGTCTGTTTTGTTGAATATTTTAGCTAATGTGCCTTTTTTTAGAAGTGATTGGTAACGACGGTAGTGAATCATTAAGTCAAATTCACCAATAAATTCATATATTTGAGGTTTAAAACCTAATTTAAATTCATTTAGACCATAGTAAGGATTGTTTTTAGTAAAATCACCAGTTAAGCCATTTAAGTCGGCATAATCATAGTATTTTTGATAATATTTTAAAATTTGGTAATGAAGATAGTAGTTAGGATTAAAACGACGATATTTGGTATCATAACCACTGATGACAATGTTGATACGATTTTTATATTTAACAACTAAAGCCCCGGCAATATAAATTTTATCGCTAACATTATTTTTGTTAGTTGCTTCTAAGACATCGGTTTTATAACATAAAAGTTTTTGGTCAGAATTCATTTTAATATTTAAAGTTTTTTCTTTTTGATTGTTCATTAGTTTATCAATTAATTTAGTATTAACAACAGATTCTTTTTCATAGGCTTCTTTGGCATTAAGAAGATATTCTTGTGTATCAATACTAACTAAAAATAAATCAATACTGTTACTTTTACTAAATATATTGTAATAATGTTTATAATATAGTGAATCTTTATCGCGTTTCTTTTTAATAAAGTCATATAAAATATCGATGCCACTTCGATCGGCTAGTTCAAACTTTAATCCTTTGTTTTCACATCTTTTAATACGATTACGCGTGTTTTTAGATAAGTTTTGAAAGTCAAATTTTTTAAGATTGATAATTCCATTATATTTAGGAATCATGGATTCAAAATATAGGTTGTCTTTTAATTTAACATAACCTAAATCGATTAAGATATCTTTAATTTCTTGATTGTCATTATATTTTTTGGTTTTGGTTTTTAAATCAATTTCTGCGATAGCAATTTCCGGATTAATTTTAATAAAAACTAAATTCTTTTTAGAATAGTAACGAATTAAATCTTGACTAAATTTTTTTAACAAGGGCTTGTTAAAGTAGTCGATGATAAATCCTTTAGGGGCATAACCATATTTAGTATAAAAATTTATTTTCTTAATTAAAATAAGAGATGCAGCATGAAGCCTATTTTCATTATCTACATAGCCAATTAAATCGTAGTCATAGCCACATTCAGCCATTAAAAGCGCATAATTAAAAGTTTGATAATGGTTACGAAGAGGACTGTCTTCAACGAAGGCTTCAAATTCTTTAATACTAATTTCTTTAATGTGCACAGAAATTCCCCCTTAGAATTGAATTTTATTATAGCATAAATTCTTTAAAACGCAAGATGACAATTTAGGATAGAAAATATTTTAGTTATGGATTATAATAGGAGAAATTTTAAAAGATTAAGGAGAAATTAAATATATTATACGATAAGAAAATGTATCAAGGAAAAGAATTTAGATAAATAGCAGTTTTTTATGTTATAATTAATTTTAGAAAGAAGTGATTTTAAAATGGAGCAACAAAAGAATTTTGAATGGGTGGAATTTTATAAAGAATTTGCTAATGAATTATTAGATTATAAAGATAATCGGAAACTTTTGTTAGATAAGTTAAAAAATGTTTTTGATTTAATGTCTAAACTTGGTTTAGCTACTAATAGATTTTCTGATGACATTGATCCTTTTACAGTGTTTGCCATTTTTAATAAAGGTGGCGAAGATAAACGGAAACAAATTATTGCTCAAATAATAGAAGATTTTGATATGAAAGCTAGTGTGCCAGCAACTTTTGATGGAGTTCCGGTACCATATGATGGAAATACAATTTATTATTCAGATAAAAACGATATTGATAATATCTGGGATTTATTTTATTATGCTATGGAATATACTAAAAATCCGACAGAAGATAATCGAGAAAAAGTTGAAAAATATTTTGATTTAGCAATTAATATAAAAGGTAATGCTTGCAGTAAAATTACTATGGCTCTTTATTGGCTAAATCCTGATTTTTATGTAAGTTTAGATAGTAGAAGTTTATGGTATTTATGTGATTCAGGAAATATTTCAGAAGATTTCTTAGATACTTTATCTTTATATGAAGATGCTAAAGAGGCGAAAGAACATAGAAGAAAGCAAAAACTTTTTTATGAAATTATAAATGAAAAAAAGATTTCAGGTAGTCAATATTTTGAAGTTTTGTTTAAATTAAAATCTTACTTAAAAAATACTAAAACACAAAACTTTATTGAGTTTTCGGCTTTAGCTTACGATTGTTCAGAAGCAGATAATATGAAACAAAAGAAAAATGGTATGACTGATAAGGAAGCAAATAATTTAGATAGAGATAATGGCAAAAATATTATTATTTATGGTGTTCCTGGCTCTGGTAAAAGTTATTATATTAAAAAACAATTAGAGGAAATTGCTCCCGAAAATGTTGAAAGAGTTATTTTTTATCCGGAATATACATATTATGATTTTGTGGGTCAAAAAGTACCTAATGGTGATGGGGGATTAAGTTTTGAACCTGGTAATTTTACGAAAATACTATATAAAGCATTAAAAAATAAAAACCAACAATATTATTTAATTATAGAAGAGTTAAATAGAGGAAATGCGGAAGCAATATTTGGTGATATATTTCAATTATTAGATCGTAATTCTGATGGAAATAGTGAATATCATATTGATAATGTAAATTTAATGGAATATTTTAGAAAAGAAGAAGTATTAGAAAACGAAGAAGAAATATATATACCAAGTAACTTAACGATTTATGCAACGATTAATAATGCCGATCAAAAAGTATTTAATTTTGATACAGCTTTTGGTAGACGTTGGGAGTATCGAATGATGCCATGCGATGTTGATCCAATGACTGTTGATGAATCTAGTATGATATTTTTAAATGGCTACATCAAAGGCACAGATACAAAATGGAATGATATACGGGAAAGTATAAATAAAAAAATAATAGCAAATAGAGAAAACATTTATAATGCAGAAGAAAAACGTTTAGGTTTATACTATATTGATGAAAGTTTACTTTCGAAGAAAAAGGTTCAAGATGATAAAGATTATAAAGATGAACTTGAAGAGTTCGCAAGTAAGATATTCAGATATTTATATTTAAATGTTTTTAAAAATAATTTATCTGATTTATTTAAAGATAATCTTATATTAGAGAATTATATTCAAAAATTTGTGGAAGAAAAAGATATTAATAACATATTAGATATTGATTAAATGAGTTGATAAAATGCAAAAACAAAAGTGTCATATTTCTGTTTGTCAAAATGGTAATGATTATGTTGGCTTAACTGTGGAAAATGGTGAGATATATATAAAATTACCTATTGGATATAAAGTGTTACACACAGAATATTTGTGGGAAGATATTGATGAAGAATTAAAAAATGATATTAAAAGATTGATGAAATTATTGGCTAAAAAAGGAAAAAAAGAATTTGAAAAGACAGATGATTTGGTAGATATTGATATATTTTCAGCATTAAATGTTATTAATGATTATCAAAGTTATGGATTGTATAAACAAAGTGAGTTAAAAAGAAAAATTAATTATAAGGGAAGAATTCATTGGCATAGTACTTTAAGTCAACCGCAAATTTTTTTAAAGCATAAAGTATTATATACTAATTTAGTTAATGAATATATGGATTATGATTGTGAAAAAGAAATTCAAAATATTCAAGAACAATGTTTAAGTTATATTGCTAATTCGATAGGATTCTTATTTGATTTTACTTATCCTTATTCTTATCAAAAGATGAATTGTGTAGAAATGGTAAACACTTTGAAAAAAGAATTAAGAGAAACTAATGAAGATACCAAAAAAGAAATGTTGATGCATCTTTTAGATTTTATGGAAAATACAAAATTTGAAGCGTTACAACGGGATAAAATTGCTTTAAAATATAAAGAATTTCCTTATATTTTTCAAAATCTAGTAGATTGCGTTGGGATTAAAAATAGAGATGAATTTAATCCGAAATCTATTTATTGTGATTGGAAAAGTCAAGAGAAGTATTCTAATATAAGAATTGATTCTTCTCTTCCCGATACTATTGTAATGGATGATATAGAAAATCCTTGCAAAGTTTATCTTTTTGATGCTAAATATAAAGAAGAAGGTAAATTACCAAATGAGTACGATATTTTTAAACAAATACGATATATGACTTATTTAAAAGGATTGTTAAAGAAGAAATTATCGGAAGAAAATTTTAAAGATGTTCAATTTAAAAATGCCTTTATTTTACCTAAAAATTTAGAAGATAAATTATTAGAAATAGCGCCATTTTATGCAACTACTTTAGATTTAAAAGAGACAGAAAAAATATATGTTGTTTACATTAATACTAAATATTTAATAGAAAATGCACAAAATGTAATTAAGCAGGTAATGTTAGAATTAGATAACTTTAAAGAATGTTAAAAAATAATTATGTGAAAAGGTGATTTTATGAAAATCGAGACAGTTGAACTAAAACATATTGCAGTTAGACAGAGTCAATATCCTCAAGATAATTTGCCAGAGTTTTTATTAGTTGGGCGAAGCAATGTGGGAAAAAGTAGTTTTATTAATACGCTTATTAATCGGAAAAATTTTGCGCGAACTAGTGCTAAGCCAGGTAAGACTCAAACTTTGAATTTTTATTTAGTGAATAATGGTTTTTATTTAGTGGATGTGCCGGGATATGGTTATGCGAATGTAGATAAAGCTACTACTAAAAAAATGGGGTTAATGATTGAAGAATATATTAAAAATAGACCAAATTTGAAAAAAGTCTTTTTGTTAGTTGATTATCGGCATAAACCAACGGAAGATGATATATTAATGTATAATTTTTTAAAGTTTTATGATTTGTCTATCACAATTGTAGCAACTAAATATGATAAAGTATCGAAAAATAGCCGGATGAAAAAAGATAAAGAGTTAAGAAATACTTTAGATTTAAAAGAAAATGATGTTTTTATTCCTTTTTCAACTATTACCAAAAAGGGAAGAGAAGATATATATTCTATTATAGAAAGTTATTTATAAATGTTGCATTTTTTTTATTAGTATGATAAATTATTGAAAGCGAGATGAAGGTGAAATTATGTTAGAAACAGTACTTTTAGTGGTTTCCGTTTTATTAATAGCAATAGTTTTATTACAAAGTAGTAAAGCAAGTGATTCATCCCAAATAATTACGGGTGGTAATGAAAGTCTTTTTCAAAATGTTAAAGAAAGAGGAATTGAGTTATTTATTAGTCGAGTTACTTTGTTATTAGGAATTGTCTTTTTTGTAATATCATTTATATTATTTGTTAAGTAGGTTAGTAATCTGCTTTTTTTTTGCGTTATTTTTGAGTATAATATTATTATGGTGATAATATGAATAATAAAGGTTTTACTTTAGTTGAGCTAATAGTGACAATAGGAATAATGGCTTTGGTTGGAGTAGTAATTGCGGCTAATATGACAGGGATGTTTGCTAAGGAAGAAGATAATTCAGTAGAAGCTTTTAAAAAACAATTAGAAGATGCAGCTTGTATTTTAAGTGAAAGAGCTACTTATCGAAATTTATGTCAAAGTGGTTGTACGATTAATGCTAGTGAACTAATTAGCAATGGTTTGATTGATGAAAATATTAAAGACCCACGAAATAATACTAAGATTAAAGATGGGGGCTATCAAGTAAAGATAACTTGGCAAAATAAAGTAAAAACTTGTAAATTTAGTGAGTAGGTGAGAAAAATGAAAGAGAAAGTTATCCAATTATTAGAGAATATTCACGAAGCTAAAGATATAAATGAAATATTTGAACTTTTAGGTTATAAAAAGGCCGAGGAGTTAAGAGATTTAATAGATACTTTAGAGAAATTAGTGAATGAATATGTAGTTTTTAAAACGAAAAAAGATAAGTATTTATTATTAAAAAATTGTCCTGGTATTAAAATAGGTAAATTAGCAGTTAATAAAAAAGGTTTTGGTTTTTTAATCTTAGATAAAGAAGATGATTTATATATTGCGAGTGATAATTTAAATGGAGCTATTCATGATGATATTGTCATGGCTGAGGTTATTACTAAAGGGGTTAAAAATGAGGGTCGGGTTTTAAAGATTTTAAAAAGAGATATTCATGATATGGTGGGGGAAATAATTTTTAAAGATAATAAGTTACAAGTAGATTTAGATGATGATAAAAAAGATATTGATTTAGTTATTCGAAAAGAATCTTTAAAAAATTGTGTTGTTGGTCATAAAGTTTTAGTGCATTTGATTAAAGAATTAGGTCCGAGAAGATATTTGGCGGAGGTTAAAAAAGTTATTGGCCATAAAGATGACCCAGGTATTGATATTTTATCTATTGCTTATAAGTATGCGATTGAAACCGAATTTAATAGTCAAGTGGAAGAAGAGTTAAAAGATATTCCAACGGAAGTTTCTAAAAGTGAATTAGTAGAGCGTTTAGATTTAACTAACAAGATGATTTTTACGATAGATGGTAGTCATACTAAAGATATTGATGATGCGATTAGTTTAGAGATGGAAAATGATTTATATGTTTTAGGTGTACATATTGCTGATGTTTCCCATTATGTTAAAGAAAATACGGCTTTAGGAGATACAGCCTATCTTCGAGGAACTTCATCTTATTTAGCCGATACCGTTATTCCCATGTTACCACATCAACTTTCGAATGGTATATGTTCCTTAAATGAAGGTGTTATTCGGTTGACGATGAGTTGCATTATGAAAATTAATAAGCAAGGGAAAGTTGTAAGTTATGATATTGGTCCAAGTTTTATTAAAAGTCAAAAAAAGATGACTTATGAAGCAGTAAACGATATTTTAATGCGAGATAAGGTAGAAAAAGGGTATGAACCATTTGTTGATACTTTAAAGAAAATGAATGAGTTAGCTAAGATTTTAAGAAAAGAAAAAGAATCGCGAGGTTATATTGATTTTGATTTAGATGAGGCCGAAGTTTTACAAGATGAAAATGGGGTTGCTATTGATATTGTAAAAAGAGAACGCGAAGATGGTGAAAAGTTAATTGAGGACTTTATGATTGCAGCGAATGAAACTGTTGCTAGTCATATTTATAATATGGACTTACCATTTATTTATCGGGTTCATGGAACACCTAATAGTGAAAAAATTGATGATTTTGTAAATTTAGTTAAAGCTTTAGGTTATGACTTACAAACTCGAGTTACAGATTTGACGCCAGTGACTATGCAAAAGTTGTTGGAAGAATTAGCCGATAAAGAAGAGTTTGCTATTTTATCTAGTATGCTATTAAGAAGCATGAAGAAAGCTATTTATAGCAAAGATAATATTGGACATTTCGGTTTAGGAAGTAGAGCTTATACTCATTTTACTAGTCCAATTCGAAGATTTCCCGATTTAACAGTGCATCGCTTGTTGAAAAAATATTTAGTGGAAAAAGATTTATCAATGTCGACAATTAATTATTATGATTCAGCATTGGTAGAGATTGCCGAGCATTCTAGTGAACGGGAACAAGCTAGTGTGAATGCCGAAAGAGATGTTTTAGATATGAAAATGGCTGAGTATATGGAAAGTCATATTGGCGAAATTTATAATGGCGTAATTACAACGATTACTAACTTTGGCTTTTTTGTGGAGTTACCTAATATGGTTGAAGGGCTAGTGCATGTAAATACTTTAAAAGGTGATTTTTATAATTATATTCCAGAGAAATTATCTTTAATTGGTAAGGAAAGCAAAAAACAATATCGTATTGGTGATAAAGTAGTGGTTAAGGTTATTGCTTCTTCTAAAGCAACAGCTATGATAGATTTTGAATTAGTTACGGAAGAGGTAGAGAATAATGGAGATAAAGAATAAGAAAGCTTATTTTGACTATTATATTGAAAAAGAAATTGAAGCCGGTATAGTTTTATCGGGAACCGAGATTAAGAGTTTAAGAAAAAATTCGGCGCAGTTGAAAGATAGTTATGTCGTAATAAAAAATAATGAGGCTTATGTTTTAAATATGTTTATTGCTAAGTATGAAGAGGGAAATATTTTTAATCATGATGAAACGAGAACTAGAAAGTTATTATTACATAAGAAAGAAATTAGAAAGTTAAAAGAAGCAGCTAGTCAAGATGGTTATAGTATTGTCCCTTTAAAGCTATATATGAAAAAAGGCTATGTTAAATTGTTAATTGGCATAGCAAAAGGTAAAAAAAATTATGATAAACGGGCTGTTTTAAAGCAGAAGGAACAAAATCGAGAAACTCAAAAATATATTTAACTTTGTATGTTTAATGTTATAATTAGGTTAATAGAAAATAGGAGAAAAGAATTATGAAATTAAAGCCAAAGGCTAAGGTGTTTATTGGGATTGTTGTTTTGTTAGTAGTAATATTGGGTGGTTTAGGAGTTTATGCCGTATTTTTTAAGCCACAAGAGAAACAAGAGGAAGAGTCTATACCGGTGGTAAAAGAGAAGCAATTACAGATATTAGATTTAAATAGTAAAAGTCGACCAGTGGCAGTAATGATTAATAATTTAGCAGCTGCTAGACCTTATCATAGTGGGTTACAGGATGCATATTTGGTGTATGAAATTATAGTTGAGGGTGGAATTACCCGGTTGATGGCTGTTTATAAGGATGCCAATGTTGATAAAATTGGTTCAATAAGAAGTGCTAGACATTATTTTTTAGATTATGCTTTGGAAAATGATGCAATCTTTGTCCATTGGGGATTTAGTGACCAAGCTAGTAATGATATTAAAACTTTAAGTATCGATAATATTGATGGTTTATATTATGGTAATACATATTTTTGGCGCGATGATGCTTTAAATGTTAGTTTGGAACATAAAGCTTTTACGAATACCGAAAAGATAAATGAAGCTATAAATAAGTTTGGTTATCGGAATACGACAAAAAAAGACCCACTTATTAGTTATAGTGTTGATGAAATTGATATGGCGAGTATGGAAGGTGCTACTTTAGCTAATAATGTTTCAATTAAATATTCCAGTAGTGTGACAACATCTTATGAATATGATGCTGAATCTAAAACTTATAAGCGGAGTGTAAATGGCCAACCTCATACCGATTATATTACTAAAGAACAATATACAGCTAAAAATATAATTACTTACCAAGTGAATAATACTACCATTAGTGGTGATACAAAAGGCAGACAAAATATTGATAATATTGGTAGTGGGGAAGGATATTTTATATCTAATGGCTATGCGGTACCAATAACTTGGGAGAAAAAGTCGCGGAGTAATAAAACCATTTATAAATATAAGAATGGTGCAGAAATAAATATTAATGATGGTAATACTTATATTCAAATTCAACCAGTTGGACAAACGCTTAGTATTTCATAATAAATAAAGAATTTCATAGAATTATTTTAGGAGGATAGTATGCAAGCTTTTATTGATTTTTTAGTGAATAATTATATTTGGTTTTTGATTATTACTTTGACTTTAATTTTTGCTTTAATTGGCTATTTAGTAGATACAAATGAGAAGAAACAAGCTGATAATGTAACCGATAAAGGGGATATTGTTGAGAATGTTAAAATGAATATGGAAATGGAAACAAATGATGAAAAAAATAACCTTTAGGGGTTATTTTTTCAATTGGCATTTTTTGTTATTGCAAGTGATTAGTTCAGAATAACTAAGTTCATGGTTATTCCATTGAAGATTTAGGCGAAGCTTAAAATATTCTGCGTTTTCTTTGGTGATAATTACATAACTGTTTTCGGCATCATAATTATCAGTATCATTGGGCTTTATTTCTTCAATAATGTTAAAGTCTACTAATTCTTTGAGCAAAAAAGAAAGGGAGTCACCATTATTACGAGGTAGTTTGTTGATATTGTAATAGTCTAATAGTTTGCTTGATAAATAATTTAGGTTGTCTTCAAAAGATTGGCTGTTATTTAAAGATTCTTTTTTAGTATCTTTATTAATTCGAGAGATGGTAAAGATTATTAGAAACATAACAGCGAAGACAATAATTAGTTTAATTATTAAAGACTTCCAATTTATTTTTTGAAATAATTCTTTATTTAAGAGATTGGGTTTACTAGATGTTTTTGCCTTAGATTTATCTTTTTTTTCTTTTATAGGCTTTTTAATTTTTATTTCTTTTTCATCGTACATATACATACCTCTTTTTTTGGTTTCTTATTATACTCGTTTAAATTAATTTTGTCTATTTTTAATGCATTTGTTGCAATAATATATGCTTTTATGGTAGAATAAATGCTACATGGGGCAGTATTTTGGTTTCGACAGTTATTACTAAATATGATGGCAAGTGGTAGGCATACCTTAAATGCACCAAAAAATAAATAACGAAACAAAAGGTTTCACTCCTGTATTTGCCTAATTAAAGGCTTGGAGACTTCTTGCTATTTTGCTTATAGGATAGTATAGAGGTTCGATTATATAAGATATATTATTTAATTTGATTAAGGTTAAATAACGAATTTTTATTAATCTAGCTATGTAATAGGTACGCTATAGCCAGTTATATAGTGAATTTAAAAATCTAGCTAAACTTGTAGAAATTGTATGATAGGATATATTGGACAGGGGTTCGAGTCCCCTCTGCTCCACCATAATGATATCAAACTCGGGCTATTATAGTTCGATTTTTAATATATCTGAAATTATGTAAAAATAAATAGTTTTGTTAAAAATATAATGAGTATTTAAAAAATGTGATATAATACACTTTGAAAATTGGAGCGATTTTATGATAACAATATGTACTGATGATTTCATTGATTTAGCAGATGTTGAAAGTCTAAGAAAATGGATTGAATATATGCCTGAATGCTTTACCTCTAATTTAAATAATGCGATGTATAAGGATAGATTAATTGAAAACAGATTCATTTTATATAATATAAATAATTTGTATTTATTTATTGAAGAAACAACAGGAAATAAACCTGATGTTGAGAATAGACATTTTAGTATTGGGCAAACTACTTTAGAGCAACATGAAAAATTCAATAAAATCAAAAATAACATTCCTAACTTTGATATACAAAAATATGCAAAATTAAAATTAACCAAAGA
>CANQGB010000029.1 GCA_947600335.1 uncultured Bacilli bacterium
TACCTTAAACTCTTGTATTTACTTACCAAAATAGTCATTTCTTCTATTTTTGGATTTAACCGATACCTCCATGGCCAGCATCCACTACGATAACTTTATTTTCTAAAGGCGAATCAGCTTTTGTATTTAAAAAGGTTAAAAACATAACTACAATTAAAAACGCCACCCAAATTTTCCCATAATATCTATTCATAATAAACTATATGAAATAAACAATTAACTTTTCCCTATAAATCGCTAAAATTTCAATATTTACTATATTTAAAATAAGTGATAAATTAAAAATAAGATAACCGACTGTGTTATTACAGCAATTATTTTCATAACGAAAGGACCAAGTTAATATGAAAAATAAAAGTTTTATAATTATTTTAATGATTGTAGTTTTTGTTTTAGTATCAAGTATTTATCTAGAAAAAATTAACAGCAATCGCTATATAGAGGCCACAATCACAGCTATTAATGATAAATATACAACTTTAAAAGATGCAAATAATAATGTATATTATCTAGCATTACCAAATACTGATTTTCACATCGGAAATCAATTAAAAATCCAATATAAAGGTTCCTTACAAGAAAAAACTTATGACGCAAACATTCAAATTATAAACTGTGAACAAATTCCTAAAGCTTATACCTCTCCCATTCCTAAAGCATGGCAAGATGATGGTATTTTTAGTGATTATTACGATGATGCTTATCAAAAACTAGAAACTCTAAGTTTAGAAGAAAAAATAGGTCAACTTTTACTAGTTAGATACTCCGAACCCGATTCTCACAATATGTTAAACAATTATCACATCGGTGGCTTTGTATTCTATGCTAAAGATATTGAAAATAAAAATCAAGAAGAAGTCATCCAAATGATTAACAACCTTAACTCTGATACAACAATTCCTTTACTTACCGCTATTGACGAAGAAGGCGGAAAAGTATCTCGCTTAAGTACTAATCCTAATTTAGTTACTGAAAAATTTAAATCACCTAGCGAACTATATAACAATGGAGGCTTTGAAGCCATAAAAAATGACACATTAATTAAAAGTGAATTGCTAACTAAACTGGGTTTCAACTTAAATTTTGCCCCCGTTGTCGATGTATCTACTGACCCAAATGATTATATTTACGAACGTACTTTAAAAGAAGATTATCCTTTAGTTGCCCAATATGCCCAAACTGTCATCGAAACTAGCAAAGACACCAATGTTTCCTATACATTAAAACACTTTCCCGGATACGGTAACTCCAAAGATACACACAACAATACCGCTATCAATTATGAATCTTACGAAACTATCCAAAATACATATTTACCACCCTTTATCAGTGGTATAAACTCAGGTGCTGAAGCCGTAATGATTAGTCATAACATAATGAATAGCATTGATAATATTAACCCGGCCTCATTATCTGCTAAAATTCATACCATCTTAAAAGACGATTTAAAATTTACCGGCATAACTATTACAGATGATTTAGCCATGGGTGCTGTCAGTAAAATTTTAGATGTTGAAACCAAAGCCATCTTAGCGGGCAATGATTTATTAATAACCAGTGATTATAAAAAAAGTTTTGATAACATAAAAAAATCAATAGACAATAATACAATCTCTATGGAACAATTAAATCACAATGTTTTTAAAGTTTTAGCTTGGAAATACTATAAAAAATTAATTTAAAACTGCACTAAATCATCACAAACTTAAAATCATTTATAACCAAAAAAAAGCCCATATCTTGGACTTTTTTTAATATTGAAATAAGTAATAATCTCTAACGTTTACTAAATTGTGGTGCTCGACGAGCTTTCTTAAGACCTGGTTTTTTACGTTCTTTAACTCTTGGGTCTCTAGTAACAAAACCAGCTGTCTTTAAAATTTTACGATAAGAATCATCTCTTGTTTGGTCAGAAGTTGAATCATATTTTAATAAAGCTCTAGTAATACCTAAACGAATAGCTCCTGTTTGACCAGAAAATCCGCCACCTTTAACATTAACAATAATATCAAATTTATTTTCATTATTTGTTGCAACTAAAGGTTGTTTTAAATCCATTACTAAAGTTTGATAAGGCATATAATCATTAACATCTATACCATTAACTGTTATAATACCTGTTCCACTAGTTAATGTAACTTGTGCACTAGAACGTTTTCTTCTACCAGTAGCACTCCAACATTGTTTCTTAGCCATAATTAACCCTCCTAATCAACTTTCATTACTTCTGGTTTTTGAGCTTCATGTTTATGTTCACTATCAGCATAAACAAATAACTTTTTAGCCATTTGTCTACCTAATCTATTATGTGGAAGCATACCTTTAATAGCTCTTTCAACCATTTCGCATGGATAATTCTCAATCATTTCTTTAGCATTGCGTTCTCTAAGTCCACCTGGATAACCACTGTGATTATAATACATCTTGTCATTTAACTTATTACCCGTTAACTTAACTTTTGAAGCATTAACAACAATTACATAATCTCCACAATCAACATGAGGAGTATAAGTAACTTTATGTTTACCTCTTAAAACAGTTGCAGCCTTAGTAGCAAGTCTACCTAAAGTTTCACCTTCAGCATCGATAACATACCACTTACGTTCAATATTTTCTTTTTTTTGCATGAATGTATTCATAACAATATCCTTTCATTAGTTATCAACATTTTCGCTTTCCCACGGCTAAATATCTCTAACAAATAAAATGTACCATTTAAAATTATATGCAAAAGCCTATCAAAAGTCAAACAAAATCAAATCAAAAGCCTCAAATTTGCCCAAAAACTTACTTTACTAATCATAATTAATTTTACTTAAATATAAGCCATTAGCTAAAGCGGTAGGTAACTGATAATTAAAATCACTATCATTAACCATTTTCTGAATAGTCTCTAAATTAACTTTTCCCTCATTATAGGAAAGCATGGCTCCGACAATATTTCGCACCATATATCGGTAAAAACTTTTTCCTTTAAAAACAAGTAAAACGGTCTCATTTTCCTCGACAACCTCAATATTAAATATTTCTCCGTTATAGTTATCTCGAAAACCAGACACAAAATTATGAAAATTATGCTTACCTTTAAAAACCTCGGCACATTCTCGCAACTTATCCACATTTAAATCTTTATCATACATTAAATAATAACTATACTTACAAGGGTCATAATTACCGCGCCAGATTTTATAAACATATTCCTTACTCTTCACACTAAAGCGAGCATGAAACGAAGAATCAACTTGCTTACATTCTAAAATATCTATATAAGGCCGTACAATACTGGCAAGAGCTTCCTTCAATCTTTCAGGTGGAATATCAAAATCTAAATTAAAATGCACAACTTGACCATAGGCATGCACTCCAACATCCGTCCGACCGGCCCCTTTAATCTCCACCATACCTTTATTAATAATTCCCAAGGCTTTCTCTAACTCACCTTGCACTGTAATCTTATCTTTTTGTCTTTGAAATCCATAAAACTTACTTCCATCATAACTAATCTTTACACAATATTTCATACTACACTTCCCGATAAATGGCCTTTAACAATTCTTTCATCTCTGTATAATTATCAAAAACTTTACCATTATTTCCCAAATACTCAATAAAATCCACTATTTTCGGTTTATCTAAATACTTATAAATTTTTTTATTATACAAATCTTTACCATCAAATTCATAAATTCTATCCGCCGTATTTAAATACATTTCATCTACTAAATCAAACATAAAATTAACATTATCACAAAACATCACAATCGATTTATCATACTTATCCACTAACTTTCGAAACAACTTTTTAAAAAACAATAACTCTTTTTCCATAAAGTACATATCAAAATTAACTAAAACTATATTTTTATACTTGCCTAACAAAGCTTCCATTAAAAATAACTTCAACAATTCTGTAGTTGATAAATGCATTACTATTCTATTCAAAAAATCACTATTCTCATTAACCATTTTACAACTATCTTCTAATCTTTTATCATTACTACATATTTTACTCAAATACTCTCTAACGGAAATATTATCCGACAAAGTTCTAGTTCTAACTACAAAACAATCGACCGCATTAACCTCGCTAACATTAAAATTACTTAACGCAATAATCTTATTTTTCTTAACAAAATCACTTATTTCCATAAATACTTTCCTAACTTTCTTTTATCACTATAAACTTTATCCACTAATCCATACAACTTTAATTGAATTGATAAATCTATAATAAAAGGTAAGCCTATTCCCAAACGTTTTAACAATTTTTCTTCGGCTAATACTTGCATGGTTTTTCCCTCAATCGCCACAATTCCCTTATCTAACACCACCATATAAGGAAAATACAAACTATCTTCTATATTACTAGAACTATAAACTAAAGTAACTTGTCTTTTATTTATATACTCAATTATTCTTTTCCGTTCCTTTTCTTTTAAAAATTGTAATCTTCTATCAATAAATAATATATCTACCTTTTGTATCAAATACTTAGCTATTAATAATTTAGTCATATTTTCATAACTTAAAGTACAGCATTTACTTAACCAAACTTTATCTAATCCTAAAAACGCAATAACATCGGCAACATTATTATAATCATCATCTTGTGTTAAAACATCCCTAACTGTTCCTGGTTCAATTATCGTATCTTCTAAAATCACCCCTTTTTTAATCTTTCTATCTTGCCTTTTAGCTATTTCTCTAAAAAATGTAGTTTTCCCACTACTAGCACTACCCGTTATAAAAACACTGACCCCTTTAAAAAAAGTTAACGAAATATTATCTAATACTTTTCTATTATTTAATTTGACATTCATATTAGTTATTTCGATTAACTTCTCCATATAATTCACCTGTATTCTCTATTATAACTATTAAGAAATCAAAAAAAAAGAGTTTTTCCTCTTTTACATTTATTTATCTGTTGGTAATTTAATAATAACTTCTCCTGGTAATGAATAAGAATATTTTTCTCGCGCATAACGAGCTACATAATCACTATCTTGTAATTTAGTAATCTCTGATTGTAAAGATTCTTCTTCTTTCAATAATTCTTTATATTCTTGATTTAATACGACTAATTCATTTTTATTTTTCATAACTTGCGCTATATCATTAAATACACTAGCCACAATCGCTGTAATGAGCAATAAAATTATACAAGCAATACAAGTTAATCTTCTTTTTGCATAAACATTTATTCCCTTCTTATTCATACCCTATCTCCTCATAATAAATATAGCACGATTAAACTACTTTTTCAATTTTCCTTTTATCATTTGACAATATTTTCTGATTTTTTTTAAATTATACCAACCAAATAAATAGCCAATTAGTAAAACACCTATAAAATAAACATGAACTACCCCATAATTAATTTTATAAAGCAACAAAATATATAAAAGGGAAATATCAAAAACATATACAATAGAAATAAGATATCTCAAAACAACATTACAATTTTTAACCATTTTATAATTAAAATAACTTGTAGCATAAAACAATATCCCATAAAAAAAAGAAAAAATTAAAGAAATTAATTGTATTTTATAATTCATTATTTAAATAATTTACTAAAAAAACTTTCATTATTTTGTTTAATATTTTCATCTAAATATGAAAAACTATTAATTTTTCCTTTAATTCTTACATTTCCATCATGAGTATCTAATTTTAAAATTTCTAAATTACTCCCTTTTAATAATATTACTCCCATCGTGCTTTCCATTAAAAATTCTTCATTATCAAAACTTGTAATCTTTTTTATTCCAGTTAGATATATTTCTCTTCTATCACTTATTTTTAATTCATGGCCTGATATAATTAAGTTGTCCAATTCTTTTTCCATAATATTCTCCTCTTACTTAATATTATGAAAATAAAACTTATTTAGAACACTATCTTATTAGAGGATATTTTTCTTTAATAAATATTTTTTATATTTTCTCAAAAAAAAGAAAAGATTTTGTCTTTCCTTGTATTATCAATACTTTAATATTTTAAAAAACTTTCCTGTTTTATTCAGCTTTTTCTTCAGATATTACTTTATTATACTCTGCAATTATAGCATTTTGAAAAGCTGTACGAACTTCAGTATTAATTGGATGAGCTATATCTCTATACTCACCAGTTGCTGTTTTACGACTTGGCATAGCGATAAATAAGCCATTGTCTCCTTCAATAATTCTAATATCATGAATAGCAAAAGCATCATCTAAAACAACTGTTGCAATTCCTTTCATTCTGTTTCCATCTTTTTCAAATGCACGAACATTTACTGAAGTAATATTCATGTTGTCACTCCTCTTCTAAAGTTATTCTTAACTTATATATTTATTTTATGACATATCTAGAAACTAATCAAGTGTAATTTACAAATACTTGATAATAATTTCTTTAGTAGCAATATCTGAGTAACTAAAACTCCTTTCAACGCCACTTTGATTGACCGTAAAAATACTAGGATAAACTCCCGAAATATAGCCATAAACTTCGGAATTCTTATTCCGCATTCCAAATATTTGAATATGCACATTACAATTTAAATGATTTTTTATATCCATCTTAATATTATCTAAGTTCAAAAAAATCCCCCTTATCTTGGATAACCAACATACATTAAACCATTGCTAATAATACCACCCATGCCATCTTTTCCATATTTTGTTTTCTCAAGCAAAGTAACCAAATCGATTTCTCTATTTCTCTCCGTTAAAGCGACATTCGTAGCAATAATCGCGGGGTCCAAACAATGAATATTAACTCTTTTAGGACTCGAAGCAAAATTAGCTCCGGCTTTAATCAATTCCTCATAATTACTTTGACATGCCCCAGCAATAATTACTAATTTATCATGACTCTTCTCATAAATTCGACACTCACGCACGGCCTTCACAAAATTTTCCGTATTTTTATAATTTCTAATATCTGCAATATTACCTTTTTTCTTAAAATAAGCATCATGTCCCGTAATTATCACAATATCGGGCTTATATTCCATCAACAAATCTCTTATCTTCAGAGGAATATCGACTTCACGAATCTTTTTTCCAATCGCCAAAACACTATGACTTTTATAATACTCCAAACACCTATCTAGATACTCCGAGTCACCATCTAAATGCAATATCTTCCCAGGTAAATAAAAAAACTCACTTCTATCCAATTTAGGTTCTTCACCATCATCATTAACTTCAATCTTTAACTCTTCAATTTCTTTATCTGTTGCAATTTCTAAATCACTTATATCGCTATCAGCATACAAACGCACATCAATACCTTTTAAATAACAAGTATTTCCTTTAATATTCACCACTTTAAATAAAGTATCATTCTGATAACTTTTACGGGTCACAAAATCCCCTTTTTTAACTTGCACCTATTCTCACCAATAAAATATATGCTCAAAAATTATAAATCTTGCCTATTTTTATATTCCTTAACCAAATTTATAAAATCAATTCTCACAATCTCTTCTGCTCTCACACTTTCCCCATAACCCATATTCTCTAAAATATCTTTAACAATACTCCAATCATAATCAATCAAATTATTCTTTAAAGTTTTTCTTTTCTTTGAAAAAGCCTGTTTTACAAAGCGATAATAATAACTCCTGTCAGCCAAAACTGCCTCATCTTTTCTTTGAAGCCTAATCACGGCACTATCTACTTTCGGTGCGGGAATAAAATTATTTTTTCCTACATAAAACAACAACTCACTTTGATACAAAAACTCAATAGATAAAGACAAGGTATTATTTTCTCGCGTAATTCTCTCAGCTACCTCTTTTTGAACCAATAAACAAATCGTTTTATACGAAATATTTGCCTCGATTAAATTAAAAATAATTGGTGAAGTTATATAATAAGGAATGTTCGCAATAACATAAATATTTTCATACTTAATATCTTGAATATCTAAAAGAACATTTTGTTTTAAAAAATCGCCATAAATAAACTTAGTTTTATCATCCTCCAAAGGTTTTAAAAACTCATCCATTCGTTCATCAATTTCATAGCCAATTAAAAAACTGCCTTTTTTCTTCAACTTTTTCGTCAAAGCTCCCATCCCAGGCCCAATTTCAATAATTAAATCATTTTCCTTCGTTGTTATAGCATTCGCAATTTTCTCTAAAATAGCCCCATTCTTTAAAAAATTTTGACCATAACCTTTTATTGCTTTTACATAATTCATAAATCCAACCCTATTCTAAAAAAAGCAGCCTTACCAGCCACTTCGCAACACATCATAAGTAATCACAGAACGACCCACATATCTTAAAGCATATTCTTCACTTGGAGTAAGTAAATCGATATCATTTCCTAAAACTCCGCGGTCCAAAACAATCGCCAACACTGGTTCATTAGAAATATGCGCACTATTAAATCGAATAATCGTTCCACAAGCTAAATTTTTACTCGATGCCACAATTCTAACATTACCATAAGACATATCTTGATAAGTATCCGTACCATCTAAGACATAATAATTTGGTAAACAAGCTAAATGCCCATTACATAAAGGACAATCAGCACTATAACCCGTTAAATCTCCCGTAAAAGTATCTTTTGCACTATATAAATCATTAGCAATATCTTCCTTTAACTTTAAAGCCATTATGGACAAGTCTATTGCTTTATTATAATTATCGTTTAATATTTTATTATCTTTCTTATTTGAGCTAGATTCTACAAAAACAACAACTAAAAGTAACAAAAAAAGTTCAACCACCTTTTTTATACTGCGTAATATCTTTTTGTTCAATCTTTGTTCACCTCAAATCTACAATATTAATTCTAACAAAAAAAGGCCTAAATGTCAAAAACACGGCCTATATTTTGATTGGTAATTTTAGCTAAATTTTCGCGACTTACTCCCTTAAGTTCACAAATAAAATCAGCAATATTCATAATTCGACTTGGTTCATTTCTTTTACCTCGAAAAGGAACTGGTGTTAAATACGGAGAATCAGTTTCTAATATAATATTAGATAAATCAATTCTTTCTATAACTTCTTTCAAATTACAATTTTTAAAAGTAATCACTCCATTAACTCCTAACAAGAAACCCATCTTCAAATAAATATTAGCGGTTTCTAAACTGCCACTAAAAGAATGAATTACACCTTTTACTTGATATTTTTTTAAACAATTAATCGTATCATTAGTAGCCTCACGAGAATGGACAACAACTGGCACCTTATACTTTTCGGCTAACTTTAACTGATACTCAAATAATTCGATTTGCTTTTCTTTCGATTCCTTATCATAATGATAATCTAAACCTATTTCCCCTATCGCAATGATTTTAGAATTACTTAAATTTTCTTCTAAAAAATCTAAATCTTCCTGTTTATAATCGTGGACTTCTTCAGGATGAATACCGAGAGTTCCAAATATTTCTTTATGCTTTATTAACTCCAAAACTTCCCTGTTAGAAGCCATATCACAACCAGAAACTATCATTCTATCAACATTATTTTGATAAGCATTTCTAATTAATTCTTCAACATCATCATAATATTCTTTAAACAAATGACAATGAGTATCACAAAACATAATATCACCTTATTTTTTTCTAGATTGTTTATTTAAAGCTAAAATCAAAGGCTCAGTAAACTTATTAAAAACATCTTCATCAAGAGCCGCCGAAACAGCCTTATCGAGTGCTTCTACACGGTTTTCTTTACTAATTTCCGAAACAATATCACCTTTAAACAAATCTTTTCTAATATCTTCACTATACACTATCCCATTAGCTAAATCAACAATATTACCTTGTTCATCTCTTAAAACACTATGATAATAATTGCCTTCATACAAATAAGGACACAATTCAGTTACTAAATTAACCTTTTCATTTAAATAGTTCATAAAGACCCAAGAATGTTCATGACAACGACCTGATAAAGCCGATTTATGTCTTTTTATGTAAGAAAAAGCTTCGTAGTCATTTCGATAATAATCCCAAACACTCTTAAATTTATATTCATTTAAGTCCGTTTTTAAAACTATTTCATTATCTTCATAAGCCAAATCTTTAACATAAGGTGCTAATAAAGTCTTTTCTTTAATACTATTTGCAACCTTTTTATTCGTGTAGTAACCTAATTCCGTCATGGTATCGATAATGCAATGCCACATATTAAAACCACTAGCCTTTAATAATTCATAAAATAAAGCTATTTTATCTGGATAATACTTATACACATAATCTTGTAACGATATAAAATCACTATAAATATCAGCATCTATATCCCAATAAAAATCGATTTTACTTTCTTTTAAAAACAATAATATAAACCTTTTTAACTTCTCTTCATTAGCTTGCATATACTTAGTTTCATTTTCATAAAACACATCTTCATAATTCATTACCAAAACACCCCTTTTTATAATTAAATAGATATTATACACCAAATCATAAAAAAAGGAAGCACTTTTTACTTCTTTTCTATTTCAATTCGTTGAAATAATATCTCAGGACTTTCTAAATCATAAACTAAATCTGTCTTAAAAGTCTTAGAATTATCTTTAGTATTTAATTGTTTTAAAATTCTTTCGCTAGTTTCTGGTAAAAAGGCTTCTAAATAAATTGCTCCCACTCGAATCGATTCAACCAAATTATAAAGGACAGTCTCTAATCTATCTTTTTGATTTTCATCTTTAGCCAATATCCATGGGGTAGTTTCATCAATATATTTATTGCATCTTCTAAATACTTCAAAAATATTATCCAACGCTAAACCAATTTCTAACTTATCCATAGCATTGTCCACTTTATCACCTAACAAATTAACTAAGTTCAATAGGCTAACATCTAAATCAGCAGTAACATTTTTATTTTCAATATGCCCCTTAAAATATTTTTGACCCATGGCAATAGTTCTATTAACTAGATTTCCTAAAATATTTACTAAATCGCCATTAATTCTTTCCACCAACAAATCTTCTGTAAATACCCCATCGCTACTAAAAGGAATCTCATGCAATAAATAATATCTAACCGCATCCACTCCATAAGTATTAACTAAATCATCGGCATACACAACATTACCCTTACTTTTACTCATTTTTCCATCACTCATAATTAACCAAGGGTGACCAAAAACTTGTTTAGGAAATGGTAAATCTAAACTCATCAAAAAACATGGCCAATAAATAGTATGAAAACGAATAATATCTTTCCCAATCAAATGTAAATCAGCGGGCCATTTATAATTAAACTCCTCACTACTACTATCAGGGTCATAACCTATATTAGTTATATAATTAGTAAGTGCATCTAACCACACATAAACCACATGCTTTTTATCAAAATCTACGGGAATACCCCAGTCAAAAGATGTTCGCGATACACATAAATCTTGTAATCCTGGCTTTAAGAAATTATTAATCATTTCATTTTTTCGAGATTCAGGTTGAATAAACTCTGGATGATTTTCTATATACTCAATAAGTTTATCTTGATATTTACTCAATTTAAAAAAGTAGGCTTCTTCTGTTTTAAGTTCGACATTTCTTCCACAATCAGGACATTTGCCATCTACTAATTGACTTTCTGTCCAAAAAGATTCACAAGGCACACAATACAATCCTTTATACTCACCTAAATATATATCGCCCTTATCATACATTTTTTTAAATATTTTTTGAACAATTCTTTCATGTTGTTTATCCGTAGTTCGAACAAACTTATCATAACTAGTATTCATAATATCCCAGATAGATTTAATTTCACTAGCTACATTATCGACAAACTCTTGCGGAGTTACACCTGCCTCTTTGGCTTTGATTTCTATTTTTTCTCCATGCTCATCCGTTCCCGTTTGAAAATAAACATCGTAACCTTGAAATCTTTTATACCTGGCAATAGCATCTGCTAAAACAATTTCATAAGTATTTCCAATATGGGGCTTACCAGAAGTATAAGCAATCGCCGTTGTTATATAATATTTTTCTTTCATCAACATTTTCCTCCAATAAAAAAAACATGAACTAAAGGACGAAATTATTCGCGGTACCACCTTAATTCATGATTTATAATCATGCTCTTTATTCGTAACGAGAATTAATCGATTTAACTCCAGAACCATCTTCTTATTACAAAATATACTTATTTTCACCAGCCATAAGTTCTCTAAAATATCCTAGTAATAATACTCTTTCTTTCACCATTAATTAACTGTAGTCTATCATAATCAATATTTTTTTTCAAGCAATATCAATCTTACTGACAATAATATTGACAATAAGCTTTAATAAATTATTATATTCTTCTGAGAGAGGAGTATCACTATAAAGCATAACCAAACCTAAGCAATCAATCGAAGAAATAATTGGTTGAATTAAATAATATCCCTCTTTGGCTACTCCATTAAAATTATATGATTGTAATTCATTTTTACTAACATTTTCTCTATTTTGAATAAAATTTAATAAAGTAGAACCAATCGCCGAATTATTTACCAAATCAGTTACATTCGTAAAAACTATCTTATCTCTATCCGTAACAATTAATTGAACATTATAAACATCGATAACTAAATTACATATACTTAAAATTATATCGGTAAAATCTTTCATTTTAGAGAACTTCTTTAACACAATTTGTTCATCCATAACAAATATTTCTAAATTTTCGCCATCTCTTATTCCTAGATTGCGGCGAATTTCTTTAGGTAAAACAATTCTCCCTAGTTCATCAATTTTTCTTATAACTCCTGTAGATTTCAAATTAGTTACAACTCCATTCTAATACTAATATTAGCAAGATAAGTTGTTTTATACTAAATTAATTTTAATTTGATAAAAATTTAATCGATTAGGAAACGAGGCCGTACTCCTCCACTCGCACTAGCATTACCATCACCATCAGCATAATTCATATTACTAACAGTAGCAAAACCAATAGTATGTGATACTGTTTTTAGCCAATACCAGTACCTAGTTCCATTCAAATCTTGGTTTATTAATTCTGGTTTTAATTGGAATATCGCATATTGGCGATTATCTAACCCAATATCATAACCACTACTGCTCCATATGGTTGTGCCATAGACATTGACCTCACTCATTAAATCTAATTTTCGAGTTTCCCATGCCCAACCGCTTGAAGCTCCTGTATCACTTTCAAAACTGTTACTAGAATCTGACGATACTTTACTAGACAATAAATTCCGATATTCAAGGACATGTGTTCCAAAATCTGGTGTTATTTTATTAGTTAAAATTGTATTTAAGGTACTTTTATACATTGTACTTCCAACATAGCCTCCCGTTGATGTATCCGTAGTATTCATTTGAGCATTACCTAAACTGGCTGCTGGGATTATCGTCGCATGATGAGTTTCTAAACCATCATTTTGATCTCCACTACCTAAGTAATTATCTAAATCAGCAATTAACCAAATCGTTCCGTTTTTTCCAGTGAAATAATCACCTACATAGATATCATCAAATGTTCCATTACTTATTTGACCATATAAATCTCGACCATTTACTTTGGTTCCAGTATAATAGCTTGTTATATCTTTTCCTCGATAGGTATTTCTTCTTAAAGCCACTCCGGCTTGAATATATTTATCGTATTGGTCTTTACTCATACTTGAGGTAAATGTTAAGGTACATTTACTATTACTTTCAATGTAATCTAAGTTCAACCTCCAAGCATTATAATCCCATAAGCCTTTGGTCTTACTACTTGTACAACTTACTTTACCTCTCCTTTGATTACATTGTAACCACACATTCCTTTCACTTTGTTCAAGGCACACATAGTCATGAAAACTTGAA
>CANQGB010000030.1 GCA_947600335.1 uncultured Bacilli bacterium
CCACAGTAAATGGTCGCGATTTATATGGCCAAATAAGCAATGGAACATTTGATGATATTTATGTTGGCGATTATATAGTTAGCAATACAAAAGATGCTTTTGGTAAAAAGATAGTCTGGTTAATAGCCGATTTGGACAATTACATGAATCAAGGAGATCAAGGTGATGGATTGACAAAACATCACGCAACAATTATTCCATCATATAAGTTACAAGATGGTCAAATGAATACTACAAATATAGCAACAGGAGGATATAAAGGTAGTGAAATGTACAAAACAACATTAAATAATGTTTATAGTAAATATATAGCTCCAGATTTTTGCAAATCTAGTTCAGCTTGTCATATTATTACATATCGAACTTTAGTTTCAACGGATGTTGATGGCACTAGTTCGAATCAATGGGGTCAAACTACTGGAGCCTCAAGTAATTGGGAATGGGTAAATAGACAATTAGATTTAATGAGTGAGGTAAATGTTTATGGAACAACAGTTTGGAGTTCATCTGGTTTTGATGTCGGAATAGACAATCGTCAATATGCAATTTTTCAATTACATCCAGAACTTGTAAGCCAAGGTATTAGTGGAATATCGGGAGCAAGTACTGGAAGATACTGGTACTGGCTAAAAGCGGTTACCAGCTCGGCGACCTTTGCTGTTGTCAGCGACCTTGGCGATGCCACCAGCACCGGCGCGCTCAATTCGGGTGGTGTCCGTCCCCGCTTCCTAATTGATTGAATTTTACAGAAACTTGAAAAGGTTTCTTTTTTTTACTGATTTTTACCCTAAAACTATTTACATTTGGGGAATAAAAGTGTAATATAATGGTAGACAGTGGTACATTGTGGTAGAAAGTGGGGGAAAATAATGTTCATGGGCGAGTATCATCATAATATTGATGATAAGGGCCGCTTAGTGTTACCTTCAAAATTTCGAAGTGAACTTGGTGAACAATTTATCGTAACACGTGGGCTAGAAAAATGTTTGTATGTTTATTCTATTGCGGAATGGAAAAAAATTGAAGAACAATTAAATACTCTACCTTTTACAAGAAAAGACGCTAGAACATTTATTAGAACTTTCTTTTCAGGTGCTACTGAATGTGAGTTTGACCGCCAAGGAAGAACTTGCATTACCTCCCCACTTGTCAGTTACGCCGGTTTAACGAAAGAATGCGTGATAATCGGCGCTAACGACCGGGTTGAAATCTGGGAACTAGGCGAATGGCAAAAATTTTTGGATGACAATAGTGCTAAACTAGAAGACATTGCGGAAAATCTTTTTACGGGTGGTAATTTATGAAACATTACAGTGTGCTTTTAAACGAAGTAATTGAAAATTTAAACCTTAAAGAAGATGGTATATATGTCGATGCTACTTTAGGATATGCTGGTCATAGTCAAAACATTTTAAAGAAAATAAAAAGGGGTTTTCTTTTCGCCTTTGATGCTGATTTAGAAGCCATCAATTATTCTCAAAAAGTTTTAACCGAAGTGGGATCAAATTTTAAAATATTTCATAGTAATTTTGTTAATTTAAAAGAAAAATTAGCCGAAGAAAATATTCAAGAAATCGATGGGATTGTTTTTGATTTAGGGGTATCTAGTCCGCAAATTGACAATAAAGACCGAGGTTTTTCCTTTATGCAAGATGCTAAGTTAGATATGCGCATGAATCAAAAACAAAGTTTTAGTGCCTATGAGGTAGTAAATGAGTATAGTTTGAATGATTTAACCCAAATGTTTTATTCTTATGGTGAAGAACCAAAAAGCCGATTTATTGCGAAAGAAATTGTGAATGCTCGGCAAAACAAACCAATCGAAACTACTAAAGAATTAGTCGAAATTATTAAAAAGAGCGTCGGTGCTAAATATTTCAATTTGAAGCATCCCGAAAGACAAGTATTTCAAGCAATTAGAATTGAAGTAAATAACGAATTAAATGTTTTAGAAACCGTCTTACCTGATGCCATATCCTTACTTAAAAAAGGTGGACGAATTTGTGTAATAACTTTCCATTCTCTAGAAGATAGGATAGTTAAAAGAATATTTAAAAAATATAGTGAAATTAATGAATTAGTTAAAGGATTACCCAATATACCGAAAGAATATCAACCAATTTTAAAAATAGTAAATAAGAAAGTAATCTTAGCAAGTGATAAAGAACTAGAAGAAAATAGTCGCAGTAAAAGTGCAAAATTAAGAATAGGAGAGAAGATATAATGACAAGAAGTAAAAAACATGTTAGAAGAATTAAAATTTTAAAAGGCGAAAAAATTTTATATGCCATGTTGTTTTTGTTAATTGTGGCTCTACCACTTTCTAATGTTTTTACGAAAGCTGTTTTATCAGAAACCAATATTGAAGTTGAACAATTAAGAACGAAAATAGATAAACAAGTCAACTTAAATAAAAGTTTAGGAATGCAAATTAATGAGTTAGCTTCTTTAGATAAAATTCAAGAGGTTGCAAAAGAAGCAGGCTTAACTTATAATAATGATAATATCAAAGTTGTAGATAATAACTGAAAAGGAGTTAATGGCTAATGAAAAGAAATAATACCATTCATTTAAATGTTAGATTGGCGATGGTGGTTATTTCTTTTTTCTTTTTGATAATTATTATTAAAATGTTGTATGTAGCGGTAAGCGATGATGTTGATGGTATTAATTTACGCGTTTTTGCCGATAATCGTAATACGGAAGAAAAAACGGTGTATGCATCGCGGGGTTCAATATATGACCGAAATGGGGAATTATTAGCTACCAATATTAATTCATATACATTAATTGCTTATCTTTCAAGTAGTCGGACAAAAGATGAATCGAATCCTCAACATGTGGTGGATAAAGAAAAAACGGCGCGGGAGTTAGCTAAAGTTTTAAATCGAAGCGAAGAAACTTTATTAAAATTATTGAATTATGAAAATCTTTATCAAATTGAATTAGCTCGGGGAATTACCGAGGTGGAGAAAAATCAAATCAAGGCTTTAGATTTACCAGGCCTCGATTTTGAACTCGGGTATAAAAGAAATTATACATTAGGTAGTTATGCTTCTTATATTATTGGTTATGCCAGAAAAAATGATAATGATGAAGAAATTACCGGTTATATGGGCATTGAAGCTTATTACGATGATATGTTAAAAGGAGAGAATGGTAAGATTGTTTATCAACAAGATGCTTATGGTTATACTTTACCAAATACTTTAATTCAAGAAAAAGAAGCCAAAAATGGTGATGATATATATTTAACTTTAGAAAGTGATATTCAGTTGGTTTTAGAAAATGCCATTTCTAATTTAGTAACAACTAGCGATTTAAAATGGGCAACAATTAGTGTCATGGATGCTAAAACGGGAGCAATTGTCGGTAGTGCTTCTAGTCCTAGTTTTAATTTAAATACTTTAGTTGGTTTAGAAAGTTATTTGAATCCGTTAATTTCCTATCAATATGAACCAGGTTCAGTTATGAAGATATTTTCTTTCATGAATGCTATCGAAGAAGGAATATATGATGGCGAAAAGAAATATATGTCCGGAACGATTACCTTAAATGATGGAACAAAAATTAAAGATTATAACAATGTTGGTTGGGGGGAAATTGATTACGATACCGGTTTTGCTTATTCGAGTAATGTTGCCGCGACTAATTTAGCTTTAGCTTTGGGAGCCAATAAGTTAAAGAGCTTTTATGAAACTTTAGGTTTTGGCACTAAAACTGGTATTGAACTATCGGGCGAAGTTGATGGAAAAGTTGATTTTAAATATGAAAGTGAATTAGCCAATGCTTCTTTTGGGCAAGGAATAACCGTAACACCAATTCAACTTTTACAAGCCTTGTCAGTTGTTGCGAATGACGGGGTCATGCTTAAACCGTATATCGTCGATAAAATTGTGGATGCCTCTGGCAATGTCGTTTTACAAAATGGTCGACAAGAAATTAAAAAAGTTGTTAGTAAAGAAACAACTGATAAAGTTAAAGATTTAATGAAAAAGGTAGTTTATGGGGGACTTTCTTCCAATTTAAAATATGCTCCTGAGTCAGTAACTTTGATTGGAAAAACGGGAACAGCCCAAATTGCGGAGAATGGCCATTATTTAAGAGGCGAATATGATTACATCAAGAGTTTTGCCGGAGTATTTCCGTATGAAGACCCTTCTTATATTGTTTATTTTTCGGTTCGGCAATTAGTTGATAGTGGGGCCAAAATTCAAAATTTAATTCATAATGTAGTCGAAGAAATCGCCAAGGTTAAAAACTTAACTGTCGAGGTTAATGATGTCGATGCCACGAAAATATTTACCTTAAGTAATTATATTTCCCAAAAATCAGCTACTTTAATCGAAGATTTAAAACAAAAAGGGATGACGGTTTATTTAATTGGCCAAGGTAGTTACGTTATTAATCAATATCCGGTTGCTGGTGAAAGAGTTTTAGTGGGCAATAAAATATTTTTATTAAGCAATACTGGGGATTATATTATGCCCGATGTTAGAGGTTGGACTTCTTTAGAAATAATTGCTTTTTGTAAACTTATTGGGCTAGATTATAATATTATCGGTTATGGCAATGTCGAAAGTGTCAGTATTGAAGCGAATACGGTGATTGATTTAACGCAAAAATTAGAAATTAAACTGCAAAACTAATTGCAGTTTTTTACTATATAAGATATAATTATCTATAATAGAGGGATGCGTGAAAAGTATGATAACAGCACAAATGAGGGATTACCGGAATTTTTTATTGGCTCACGAAGAAGATTTAATCAATAATAAAATTAAGGTAGAAACTTTGGAAGACTGGCAAAAATTTTACGAAAATCTCTTAGCTTTAGAAAAAAAACGGCAGTTTTGGGCGGATGCTTTAGATACAGAGGCTAAAAGCTATTTAAAACCAACTGATGATTATTTGAATTATTTGTTAACGGTTTTAAAAATGGAAATGAATAATTGTAATAAAAATAATCAAAGTTTAAATGATGAATCAGTAAAAAAGTTATTTTTGAATATAGTTACCTTAGTTACTTATGATAGTATTCGCCGCAAATTACATATGCTAGAAATGATTGCTAAAAAGGAAATAAAAAATTTTGATTCTAATGGTGAGTATACCAGTTATGTCAATAATTTTGGGGTTAGTTTTAAAATTTCCAAAAAGTTTGCTAGCACTTATGAAAATCTCTTAGTAAAACAAATGGAATTAGCTGGCCCTTATCAAAAAATAATCAAAAGTTTAATCTGGGCTGATGAAAAAAGAGATCATGTCGAAGAAGGAAGCTACAACGATGTATTGCTCGATTATGAATTTTATCATGTTCTTAATTTCGATGGCAAGAAAGATTATTTAGAAGAAATTATCAAAAACATTCAGGAAACTAAGGCTCAAATTCGGGAAAAAGTCTGGGTTGATGGCCAAGAATATGAAATTCCTAGGTATTTAAAGCCTTTATTCTTAGAATACATGATGCAAAAAAGGTTAGTAGTCCAAAGAATTAATAAAAGAGAAGATAATTTTATTTTAGATAATCAAGATTTAAGTATTGATGAAGATAGTTTTAGTATCGATGGTATTGATATCGATATTCTGGAATTGCCGGTTAAAAATATTGAGAATTTACGGATAGGTGAAATTACAGCCAAATTAGTGGAAACTCAAGAAAATATTAATAAAATTAAAACTTTAGGCCACTATATGCATCCACAAGAGACAATAACTTATAAAGATAAAGAAGATGTTTATGTTATTCCTAAAAAATTAGAGCAAGATTTTTTAGATATGTATGCTTTAAAATTAGCGCTATTAAAGAAAAATGGCCTTGATGATAGAAAAAGAAACTTAAAGAATAAAATTAATTTCTTAAAAGAGATAGGTTTAAATGAAAATAATCGTAAAGAAATGCAACGTTTAACATACTTGTTTAAAAAAATAAAACGTGATGAAAAGATGGAATTAGAACAAAAACTTGATTTAGTTATTAATTGTGATCGAAAAGATGTAAAAGAATTTTATAAAACTATAATCATGAATATGTCGGGTTTTCTTCATTCGACCAAAATGACCGATAAAGCAAAGATTGTTTACTTAAAAAAAATGCAATTGGTTATTGACAAAAAAGAAACGGGAATTTTAAGTTTAATTGCTAGATCTTTACATTCTCTTGTCGTTGATGAGGGCGAAATATTGATTATCGAAGATATTCGAAAATGTAAAAATATTGAAAAAATGAATAACTCATTAAAAAAAATTATGCCATATGTTAATAATTCTTTAATTTGGTTAAAAAATAATAATTTTGATAAGAAAATAGCAAATGATGAGTTTATGCATATAGATAGTTTAGTAAGAGAGTCACAAATTTTAAAACAAAGGGCTAATAATATCAAAAAAGAATTAGATGAAGAGTTCTTAAATGTTGATTTAGCAAGTAAGTTTTTAGAAAGGCGAAATATTGAAGAAATTCTACTTTTAGAAGATGATTATCTAAAAAATTCTAATGCCATTTTAAAGACTAGTGTAGATTTAAAGGAGAATTAGGAGCATGGAATTATTAGATATTGTTTCTATTAATCATAATGATTATGTAATAGCTAAAATGGTAACTTTAGAAGATAAAGATTATGTTTTATTAGAAAAAATTAAAGATGAAGAAATTTTGACTAATGAACGTTTTATTGGCCAAATTGTTGTTAAAAATGGAGAAGATGCGATTTTAGTCGTGGCAAATAAAGATTCTAATGAATATAAAAATGTTAGTAGATTATTTTTTGAAATGAACTAATTTTTGGCAGATTCTGGGAAAAAAAGACTTAAAATGTCAGAAATATGTTAAATTTAAAAAATAATGTATTTTTTTGTAGACAATTTGACGTTTTCTTGATACTATTAAATACGAAACGAAGGAAATTTTAATGAAAACAATGGAGAGTTTTGATTATGAATATTGAGAGTACTTTTGAGTCTGGGGGGGGGTTATTGTAATGATACATAAAAAAATATATTTAATGTTTAAAAGATTATCAGATATTATTTTTGGATTAATTGGTACGATTATTGTTATTCCACTGGCTATTATTATTAAAGTTATATCTTTAGTTTGTGGCGATACAGAAAGTATATTTTTTAAACAAGAGCGAATTGGTAAAAATGGTAAATTATTTAAAATGTATAAATTTCGCAGTATGGTTGTAAATGCTGATAAGGTGTTATTTGATCTACTTGATAATAACGAAGAATTAAGGGAAGAATATGCTTTAAATAAGAAATTAAAAAATGACCCGCGAATTACGAGAATTGGTAAAATCCTGAGAAAAACATCACTAGATGAGATACCTCAATTTATAAATGTTTTAAAAGGGGATATGAGTTTAATCGGCAATAGGCCTTATTTACCTCGAGAGAAAAAAGATATGGGTAAATATTATAAGGACATAATCAAATCTAAACCGGGAATTACAGGTTATTGGCAAACTTCCGGAAGAGAAAATAGTACTTTTAAGCAAAGACTTAAGTTGGAGAGCTTTTATTCGAATAATATGAATTTGATAATGGATGTTAAGATTTTCTTTAAAACATTTGGGGCTGTCTTCCATGGACATGGAGCAGAAGAGTAAAAAATTAAACTTGGAGCATTGATTCAAGTTTTTATTTGGTTTTTTGTTAGGCTATTTACTAGTATTTATAGACTTTTTTTCTTTTTGACAATATTTTACAGTAAAAAAAATAATATTTTTCTTGCATTTTATTGTATCTAAAGTTATAATGTTTTATAGAAAGGAAGAAAAAAGAAAATGAAAAAAATGTTAATTACAATATTAGCTGTTATGTTCGTTGGTGTTGTTAATGTTAATGCATTGACTAAAGATGGTTTAATAGCTAAATTAAGAGAAGAATATACTGTTGGAGGAGAAAAAGTTACTATTGAAGAAAGTACTATAGTTTCTATTGAAAAATATTTAGGTACTGTTAGTGCAACTGAAGCTGACTATCAAGTTATTTCAGACCAAATTGATTCAGTTAAATCTTATTTTGAAAAAAATCCAGAAGAATATAAAAACAAAACTAACACTGCAAAAGCAAAGATTACTGAAGCTTTTTCTACTATTAAAGAACAAACTGAAAACCGTGTAAATGTTACTTTAGAAGAAAGTGGAATTTCTTTAAGAGATGCTAGCGGTGAAGTAGTTGGTACTATTGAATCTAATGATGTTAGAATTCAAAAAACAAATGGTAATTATATTCTAGTTGCAGTTGCTTCTGTTATTACATTAGCTGGTGCTGCAGTTTTAACTAAAAAAATCGTTGAAACTCGTGCTTAATTAATGAAAACATTTGGAAAAGAAATTGCAAAACAATTTGCAACTTCTTTTTTCTTTTGCAGTTTAATATTTTTAATATTATTTGTATTATTTTCAAATAAGATAAATAAGTATATTTCTTTAGCAAGTTTTGTAACGGTTAATGAAGGAACATTTAATAAAGAACCAACTAAATTTGATTTAACTAAAAAGGAGTTATCAAAGATTCCTTATGAAGGTGATAAATGGGCTACATTAAAAATTAATGAAATTGATTTAACTTTACCTGTATTTCAAGGAGATAGCTTAGAAATTTTAAAAAAGGGTGTAGGTCATTATTTTGGAACATATTTTCCTGGTGAAGGTGGGACAATAATTTTAGATGCTCATAATAATAAAGGAATGTTTCGCAGATTGCCTGAATTGAAAGTTAATTCTACGATTGTTATTGAAGCTACTTATGGAACTTTTACTTATAAAGTCACTAAAACTGATATAATTCATTATCAAGATACTTCTAAATTGCCTGTTCAAAGTGATAAAGAAATATTAATGATGTATACTTGTTATCCTGTAACAGCCGTTGGAATGACTACTCAAAGATATGTTGTGTATGCCGAGTTAGTAGGTGAAGAATATGCAAGCTAAGCTAAAGTTAATTTATTATTATTTAATTGAGTTTATATTAAGTTTGCTTATTTTAGTATTTGTTTTGCTAATGATTTTTAAAGTTACGCTTTTTAATCCAAAATATATTTTGAACCAATTTGAGAAAAATAATTATTATGAAGAATTGTATCAAAATATTGAAACAGAAATGACATATTATGTAGATCAATCTGGCTTAGAAGATTCTGTAGTTACGGGAATTATTGATAAAAATATAGTTAAAGATGAAGTTAAAGGTTTGATAATGAGTCTTTATACTGGTGATAAAGTAACTATAACGACAGAAAATTTAAAAAGTAGTATTAGAGATAATATTGAAGAATATTTGAAAGTAAACAATTTAACAGCAAAAGAAGAAGATATTGAATTATTTTTAAAGGAAATGGAAGAGGTTTATATTAATAAGATTACTTTTAATGATAAACTAAGTTTTATTTCCGGTGCCTTAGTTAAAATTGATAAATTATTGGTTAATAGTATAATTGGTGTGACTGGAGTAGTGATAGTAATTTTTGGTATAAGTAAATTTATAACTCGTAAATATTTATTACCTGTACCTTTTATAACAAGTGCTTTCTTAATCTTTTTAGGCAATTTCTTATTGCATAGTAAAATTAGCATAAAATATATTTCATTTTGGAATGATAGTGTTTCTAAAGTAATTAAAAACATTATCTATAATATAAGCTTACAATCAATTATCTGGGCCGTAATTTTAATATTATTATCGTTTGTTTTAATTTTTGTAAAAGTTCTTACAAGAAAGAAGAAAATGAGTTAAAAAATACATTTTGTACAAAGTGTATTTTTTTTTGATAAAATTATAAATTACTATATGATAAGCAACTTTTATGATAAAATAAGTTTGTTATTATTGAAAAATATTAACCATTTTATTTTTTTGAAGGTTTAAGGTGAACGATTTGAAAATAGCAGATTTAAGAGATGCATACAATAAAATGCAGATTAAGTATGGAGCTAAAGAGTTAGATTCTATCTATAATGGAGGATGTGAAGAAAACCCCGATATTTGTTTCGTTTTTATGAATCCAACTGGGAAAAATATTGCTAGTGCTAAATCATGGAAAGGAAGGAAATCACCTTGGCTAGGAACGAAAAATATCTGGAAATTATTTTATAAAGTTAATTTGATAAGCGAAGACTTATATAATCAGATTCAAACAATGAAACCACAAGAATGGGATTATGAATTTTGTGATTATGTTTATGATGAAATTGCGCATAATAAAGTATTTATTACTAATTTGGGTAAATGTACGCAAGTGGATGCCAGACCTTTGGCAGATGAGGTTTTAAAAAAGTATTTGGCTTTATTATTTAAAGAGATAGATATAATTAAACCTAAAGTGATTATTACTTTGGGCAATCAAGTTAGTTCGATTGTGTTAAATAAAAAGATTTCAGTATCAGAAAATCGCAAAAAAGGTCATGAAATAGAAATCAAGAAACAAAAATATAAAGTTTATCCAGTATACTATCCAGTAGGGAATGGTATTTTTAATATGGATAAAGCTATCGAGGATATAAATTGGATAATAGATAATGATGTAAAAGAAAAGGTGAGAATATGAAAAAAATATTGTTTGCAACAGAAAATGAAAGTAAAGTGGCAAGATTTAAAAAAGGACTTTTAGAAAATGATATAGAAATAATTTCAATAAATGATTTAGATAAGAAAGTTGATGTAGTGGAAGATGGGCAAAATGCCATAGAAAATGCGATTATTAAAGCACGAGCTTATGCTAGTGTTTATGATTTACCTGTTCTGGCAATGGATGATAATTTATATATTGATAATATACCGGAAGATAAACAACCAGGAATGTTTGTGAGAAGAGTTAATGGTAAAAGACTTTCCGATGAAGAAATGCTAGATTATTATGCAAATTTGGCTCATACTTATGGTGAAGATGGCAAGTTAACATGTCGATGGGTTTATGGGATGGCATTAATTTCTAAGGGAGTGGAAAAAACTTATACTTGGAGTAAAGAAGATTTTTATATTGTCGATAAACCTTCAAATAAGATAAATCCTGGATATCCGTTAAATACTATATCAATTAATAAAAAATTGAATAAATATTTTACAAATATTACTGAGGAAGATAAAAAACTAATTGAAGAAGATGAAAGTAATGTTATAGAGTTTATAGTTAATAGTTTAAGTAATGATTGATTATTAAAACTAAAAATGGTTTTAAAAAAATTTTATAGTGTAAAGGAGATGAAGAAATGGCAAAAGATTTAATGATTAGAAGCAGTAGTGCTGAGGTTATTATTTTTAAAGTGCAGGAAAAAGATAAAGGTATTCAAGTAAGATATGAAAATGAAACTCTTTGGATAACATAAAAGGCAATGGCTGAATTATTTGATGTAGAATAACCAGCAATTGCAAAACATTTGATTAATATATATTCAGATGGCAAACTTGATAAACTTTCAACTTATTCCAAAATGGAATTAGTTCAAAAAGAGGGAAATAGAAATGTTAAAAGAAATGTTGAATTTTATAATTTAGATGCTATTATTTCTGTGGGATATCGAGTTAATTCAATTAGAGCTACTCAATTTAGAAGATTGGCTACTAATATTTTAAAAACTTTTACGATTCAAGGTTATGTATTAGATAAAGAAAGAATGAAAAATGGCTCATTTATTGATAAAGACTATTTTGAAAAGTTACTTGAAGAAATAAGAGAAATAAGATTATCATAAAGAAGATTTTATCAAAAAGTAACAGATATATATTCAACAAGTGTTGATTATGATAAAGATTCGGAAACAAAAAAGAGTTTTTTAAAACAGTGCAAAACAAATTACATTACGCTGTAACAAGTAATACGGTTGCTGAAATTATATATAATCGAGTGAATTCTAATAAAGAAAATATGGGACTTACTTCTTGGAGAAATTCTCCAAATGGCAAAATACTTGAAACAGATGTTGTAATTGCTAAAAACTATCTATCAAAAGAGGAATTGCAGCAATTAGAATTAATTGTTTCAGCATTTTTAGATTTAGCTGAGGCAAGAGCCAAAAGAAACATACCAATGACTATGGAAGATTGGGCAACAAGAATAGATAAATTTTTATTATCTGATGATAGAGATATATTAAAAGATGCTGGAAAAATATCACATGAAATTGCTTGTGATAAAGCATTAACAGAATTTGAAAAGTATAGAATCAAACAAGATAAATTATATAAATCAGATTTTGATTTGTTAATGGAAGAAACAAAAGAAAGTAGTGATAAAAATGAATGAAAAAAATAACCAAGAAAAAATTCAAAAATGCATCTTGCATATTTTGGAAAATAACTAAAAGTTGATATAAAATAGCATAAGTAGTTAAAAATATGTACTTTTGTTAAGAAGTAGAAAGTTGATTACGAAAGTTAAGAAAATAGCAAAAGAGGTGAATATAGTGAAAAAAGATTTACAAATTACAAATCATGATTTTTTAATATATAAAGATGACAATAATGATGTTAAGGTAAGTGTACTTTTAATTAATAATGATATTTGGTTAACACAAGATTTAATTGCAGAACTATTTGGAGTTGCTAGAAGTACTGTAACAGAACATATTAATAATATTTTAAATAGTGGGGAACTTAGTGAAGATACTTCTGTCGGAATTTCCGACGAAAGCACAGGTGGAAGAAAACCTAAATTATATAACCTCGATATGATTATAGCAGTTGGTTATAGGGTGAATTCTAAAAAGGCAACTCATTTTAGAATTTGGGCAACTAAAGTATTAAGAGAATATTTAATTACTGGATTTGTAATGGATGATGAAAGATTAAAGAATCCAAATTATATATTTGGTGAAGATTACTTTGAAAAGCTTTTAGAAAGAATAAGAAATATACGATCTAGTGAAAGAAGATTTTATCAAAAAATAACAGATATATATGCGACAAGTGTTGATTATGATAAAGATTCAGAAACAACAAAAGAGTTTTTTAAAACAGTGCAAAATAAATTGCATTACGCAGTTACTGGTTA